>JAVBYA010000404.1 GCA_030824295.1 Bacteroidota bacterium | reverse complement strand
CGACCAGGGGAAGAACGGTCGCCCCCCACAGGACAAGAAGCGGGATCACCGTGACTTTCGTCATCCTCCGATCCGCAGACCAATGCAGAAGGGCCGCTGCAATGAATGGCAGCACTGTCGGGTATCCGACAGCCGCGATCGCTGCCGCTGCGGACATTGCGGCGACATACGAAGCACGGCCGCCGGTGCTGAGGAATGCATGATACCACCGAACGAACAGCAGCAGGAAGAAGAGTGTCAGGAGTGTCGGCTGACCGGAGATCATTGCGACAGATTCCACATGGACCGGATGCACAGCGAAGAGTAATACTGCCGCCGCCGACATTGCCGCTGACCAACGGAACCGGAGCAGCAAAAGATAGAGCAATATCGCATTCGCCGTATGCAGCAGCAGACTGACGGCATGATAGAGGAAGTGTCCATCCTTCCCGACGGCGAACTGCAGCCGATACCAGAGCATCATCGCCGGCGAATGGGCATCCTGCTGAGTAACGGAGAGGATGTTGCCGGAAAGGGAATGGAGCGAGAGGAAGAGTTCGTCATCCTTCCAGTTGATGATGCCGTTCAGCAGTACCGGAAAATGGACCAGCACCGTGACCACGAACAGCACGTAGATGAACAGGATCTGCTTGAAGTATTTCGGTTCGGCTGCCGTCATTGACCACGTCTCCCTTCTGAACGAAGTTGGGAGCGTCGGGCACGGAGCGAATCGCCGACCAATGCGTACGTCCGGCTCAGTTCGGCGAACATCCGCGCATCGGCCCGTCCGTTGATGACCGATTCACTGATATCGGTGATCGTTGTTGACAGCGAAGCGATGGATGCATTGATCTTGAGGGCAAGGGTATCCCCTGCCAATGACTGCCGGTAGGCCAACGCGCGGGATATATCATCCAGTGCTTCCCGCGGTCTGCCGAGGATATGGAACGCTGATGCCCGGAAATAATACGCATCCCATTGTGTTCCGTCCAGCACGATGGCACTGTCAAAATATTTCAGGGAGGCGGCGGCATCCTTCCGCATGTTCAGTTCGATCAATCCGTAACCCATATAGGACGGTGCGAATGTCGGATTCCTGTCCATCGCCATCCGGAAGTACGCTTTGGCACTGTCGTACTCTTCAAGGTAATAGAACACAGAACCTTTGTTATAATAATCATTCGGTTTTGCTTTCCCGGAGAACGTGACGGAATCCAGGTCCACCAGCGCTTCATCATACCGCTTCAGGAAGAAGAGAACGTTCCCCCGGAGCGCGTTCAGTGCTTTCCGCGTAGGATGCAGTTCGATCGCCCGGTTGGCATCGGTCAATGCATCCATATACGCCGTCAGTTTGATACGGTCGATGGCGCGGTTCGCGTATGCGATCCAGACATTCGGGTCCCGCTCGATGACGGAGGTGAAGATGGAGATACTGTCCTTCCACGCCGCAACACGTATCGCCGTTCCGCCGATGTAGAGGAACATCAGCAGCGTCATCGATGCGACGGTCGTTGCACGCCAGAACGGATCGGCACTGCCGAACCGTTCCAGCAGTTTCTTCACCGTAAGGACCAGAACGAACAGAACTGCGACAGATGAGATGTACGCATATCGTTCTGCGACCAGCGAGGTATTGTTGAACGGAAGCACCTGCAGGACCAGAAGCAGCGGTAGCAGATACAAGCCGGCACCGAAGAGCAGGTATCGATGACGCCGGCCGAAGTAAATGAGGAATGCAGCAATACTGCCGAGCAGCACCGGTGCGGCGTAGTACTGCAGCGGGAGCATTCCGTCCACAACGGCAGGATAATGGTACATGGCGCTCAAGCCGATCGGCAGCAGCAGCTTCCCGAGATAGAAGAGTGCGGCATAGGAGACCATCAGCACCTGATGCCGGAGATCATAGAGCGAGATGATGGTCACCACATCCGTATCGGAATTCGAGAGCTGCATCGTGAAGATGCCGAAGCCGATGGAGATGAGGAAGAACGGAAGTTTCTCCAGGAACGCTCCCCTGTCCCACGCTCGGTTCGACCACCAGTCCATCAATACCAGAGCGACCGGAAAGACGACCATGGTCGGTTTCGAGAGCAGGCCGAGGATGAACACGAGGTTCACACCGGCATACGAGAGCCAACGGCTCTCCCCTGCCCGGAATTTGCCGTACAATTCCAGACCGGCCAAGAAGAAGAGACTGTACAACAGGTCCTTACGGGAGGAGATCCATGCAACGGTCTCCACATTCACCGGATGGATACCGAAGAGGAGTGCAACGATGAGTGCGATGCTCCTGTCGGACGAGAGACGCAGGATGAGACGGTACACCAGCAGCACATTCACCAGGTGGAGCAGCAGACTAAAGAGATGGAACACGGCGGGGGAACCGCCGCCGATCTTCCACTCCAATGCGTAGGTCAGCATGGTGAGCGGATGGTACATGTATTCCGTATGGGGACGGAAATGTTCCAGTGCAGAGTCCCACGTGAGCGTATGCACCTTCGCATTGCCGGTGACATGGATCTGATCGTCCCAATTGGTGAACTCTGCATTCCTCAGCGGCAGGTACACCGCGGTCACCAGCAGCAGGATCGCGGCAAGCAGCAAGCGTGTGTCGATCCGGTAGTTCATCGCATCACCACGCCGAGGTAGAACATCTGGTACAGACCGTTCAGAATGATGGTCCCGGCAGGACCGCCGGTGTCATAGAATCCGTTCACCAGGGCGATGCCGATATTGGTGCCGATGAAGAAGGACGGGATGATGATGTTCACCGTGAGCAGTGCCGGATACCATCGATGCACATCCGGATTCTGTTCCTTGAAGAGGTACAGAGCTGTGAGGAGTGCGATCAGTCCGAAGCCCATCAGCCGGGAGGTGTCGACACCGATCAGTGTGAAACCGACCGCAATGGAGACGAGACCGAGGATGAGCATCCGTTCCTTCCGGAAGAACACGGCGGCGGCAAGGATCGGGATCCAGAGCAATTTATAGGAGAGTGCGATACCGGAGACGAGCCGGAGAGGGAATTCCATCGCCCACTGGAGGCCGCTCTTTCCGTACACATTCCGCACCGAGAGCAGCTGCGCGATATCCCCGCCGAAACTTGCTGCCCAGAACGTGCAGTAGAAGAGGATGATCACCGCCATCATAGCACGTTCCTTCCCGGTGAAATACAGTACGGCAAGGAACATCAGCGGGACGATACTGATCTCATGCGACAACAGGGAAAGAACGACCAGGCTCATCCTCCCCATCGTTCCGGTCGGAACGATGAACAGTAGCAGCAGGAAGATGATGGCGAGTTGTTCCGTGTATCCGGGGATCTGCAGCTGCGTCATGAGGAACGAACAGGAGCCGAGCGAGACCAGTTCCAGTCTGCTGAGGGTGATGCCGCGGGTGCGGAAGAACAGGTGGACCAGAAGGAACATGGTGACCGTGGTGAGCAGACTGAAGATGAAATACAGCACCGGACCCTTCATCATCAGCAGATAGGCGAGGGACGGCAACAGGAGCCGCTGATAGAACCACAGTTTCTGGTCGTTGAAGCTGAGCGGTTCCAGGCTCATCCGCGCATACATATTTCCGCCGAGTCCCAACTGACTCGGGAAGGTGAGCAGACACAACACTGCGAACGGGATAATGAGCGCGGTATAGGTCCGCGGATCACGGTAGATCGTGCCGTTGCGTGAGAGATGGCGACGGACGTCCCGGACGAGCGGAACGGAGGCGATGATGAGTGCGATGAAGAATGACCATGTCCGCACCGGCACGATGATATTGACGATGTTCGCGTCCTTCTGTTCGGTGAGCGACCGGAGCGAGAGCGATGAGATGTATCCGGAGGAATGAAGGATCTGCAGAACCCGGTCGTACCAGCTCATCACGAAATTGATGGGAGCATGCGTGTTGGCGAACAGGACGATGACGGCAACGACAAAGAGATGGATGTACCATGACGGATACCGCTCTTCATCAGCGCGTCTGGTAAAGATCTCTGCTACACTCATGGCTGTTGTGTTAGTTGGCATACAAGGGAAAGGACAGCGCCAATATCTTCATTTTTTGAATGAAAGAAAAGCCGAAAGCCGTTGTGATGGGTGTTCCGGGATCAATATCGGTCCCGGACAGAGGCAAGAGTGCTTCGGATCTGCGGTGAATCCGGACGTTGTTCCAGTGCGCGGGTAAGGATGAGGAGTGCAGGATAGAATCGATTCCGTTCCTGATATAACGCAGACAATGTCAGAATTGCCGATTCCCTCTCCGGCTGCAGTGACGCTGCACGTCGCAGTGAGGCGATCCTTGCATCGGAAAGGCCCAATTGCGCGTAGACCGCCGCGATACGTTCGGCGATCTCCCCCCTCCCGGCCGGAGTGCGTGCTGACCGATCGGCATCGAACAGTCCGAACAGTTCTCCGAATGCAGCAACGGCCGGTTCCGCCGGATAATCCCGGGAGAGGACGGAATACGCTCCCCGTGCATTCACCGTATCGCCGGTCTGCAGGGAGAAATGGATGAACAGATTGTAGGCCGGGATATAGGAACGCTGCTGCATGACCGTTGCATTAAGATACCGCAATGCGGTCGTGCGCATATCCAGTTCCCAATAGTTGAGGGCGATATTGAACAGGATGTCGGCGCGGCGTGCGGAATCCGCTGTCTGCCGGAGTTCGGACAGCTGATCCAATACCGACAGGTGGAATCCGATCTGCTGACTCAGTCCGACGCCCTGCGGCATCCCTAACAGTGAGGAGAACAACTGTCGGGCAGAGTCAAGTTCACCGAGACATTCCAGTGTGACCGCTTCGTAATACCGGAACATCGGATGCGAAACCGCCGCTACGGGTCCGGAACGGAAGAACGGACGGAGCTGCGCGAAATCACCCCGTTCAAAATGATGGAACAGGTACCGGATGATATTGTTGGACTGCAGCGTCCGCTTCTCGCCCTCTTTCGGCAGCACTTCTATTATATCGTAACCGCCGGCAGAACCGGCGACCCGGAAGCTGTTGGTACAGGAGAGGTTCAATTGCGGCTCGAAATCGTACCAGCCAAAACGGTCCTTGCCGGAGATGATGTACCGAACATCGTAATCCCTGATGGTCTGCTCGAAAACGGCGAGTCCGGAGAAGCCGTTCAGCAGTACGACCTTGGTGCCGGGAAGTACGAGGCCGAACTCCTTCCGTTTAGCGATGATCACATCGGGTTGAAGACCGTTGGCACGGAACCACTCTGCAACAAGGTTGAACGATACGGTGTATTCCGCCAGCGTCGTC
>JAVBYA010000387.1 GCA_030824295.1 Bacteroidota bacterium | reverse complement strand
GTGCTGGCGGACAACTACCTGCTGATGTTTCTCGGCTGGGAAGGGGTGGGGCTCTGCTCGTATCTTCTCATCGGATTCTGGTATGACCGGAACTTCGAGAAGGGGACGACCGGGGATGCGGCAAAGAAGGCATTCATCGTCAACCGTATCGGCGACTTCGGCTTTTTGCTCGCCATGTTCCTGATCTTCAACACCTTTGGTTCGCTCACCTATGATGCGGTCTTCGCGCAGGCGGCCGGTTTCTCCGTCGGCGATACTGTCCTGTTCTGGATCACGCTGCTGATGTTTGTCGGTGCAACCGGTAAATCCGCTCAGATCCCGCTCTACGTCTGGCTGCCGGATGCAATGGCGGGTCCAACACCGGTCTCCGCACTTATCCATGCTGCAACGATGGTCACCGCCGGTATCTACATGGTCGCCCGCAGTTCCATCCTATTTGCACTCTCACCAGAGACGATGAACATCGTCGCCGTGACCGGTCTGCTCACCGCATTCTTCGCCGGCACGATCGGTCTGGTTCAGAACGATATCAAGAAGGTCCTCGCGTATTCCACCGTCAGTCAGCTCGGCTATATGTTCCTGGGAGTCGGCGTAGGCGCGTTCTCTGCCGGTCTCTTCCATGTGATGACCCACGCGTTCTTCAAAGCATTGCTCTTCCTCGGTTCCGGCGCGGTGATCCACGCCATGCATGAGGAGCAGGACATCCAGAAGATGGGCGGTCTGCAGAAATACATGCCGTGGACCTTCCGCACATTCGCTATTGGTTCGTTCGCCATTGCCGGATTCCCGCTGCTCTCCGGGTTCTTCTCCAAGGATGAGATCCTCTGGAAGGCATATGCGGACGGTGCGCCGTGGATGTGGTTCATCGCCGCACTCGCAGCCGGTGTCACTGCATTCTATATGTTCCGCCTTGTTTCGCTGACCTTCCTCGGGAAGGAACGGTTCGATCATCACCATGTACATCCGCACGAAGCGCCGAAGACGATGCTCATCCCGTTGCTCGTGCTTGCCGTTCTCTCCATCATCGGCGGGTATGTCGGCATCCCGCACGTGCTCGGCGGACACAATTATTTTGAAGAATTCCTCGAGCCGGTCTTTGCCGGTGCGAATGCCAAGATGATGCTGCCGATGCATGATGCAGCAGCGCTGGAGCTGGGACTGATGGCAACATCCGTCGCGATCGGTCTGCTCGGCATCTATGCAGGGTGGAAGATCTATACACAGAAGCAGAGTGTTGCGGAGAATACGGCAAAGCGCTTCGCCGGATTCCACAAGCTGCTCTGGAACAAATATTTCGTGGACGAAGCGTACGATGCAGCGATTGTGAATCCCATCAAGCAGACGTCGGAGAAGTTCCTCTGGAAGATCTTCGATGTGAAGGTGATCGACAATACGCTCAACTATTCCGCGAAGTTCGTCGACATCTCGTCCGGTCTCTTCCGGAGGATCCAGACCGGTGTGGTGCAGAGCTATGCCATCGTGCTTGTCGCCGGCATCCTGTTCGTCCTCGGTTATCTCATGGTGTGGTAATTCTTTACGATTGATATGACAAACATCCTTACTTATACGCTCTTTTCGCCGCTCGTCGGGATCCTCCTGTTGTTCTTCGTGAACAAAGAGAAACAGACGATCATCAAATCCATCGGCGTTGCAACGTCGTTGGTGACCTTCGCGCTTTCGCTGATCGTCTATTTCGGATTCGATCCTTCCAATACGAACATGCAGTTCACGGAGCAGTATCCTTGGATCGCCGGACTGGATATCTCCTATGCGGTGGGATTGGACGGACTCTCCATTCTGCTGGTCGTTCTGACGACCTTCCTCACGCCGATCGCACTCGTCGGTTCATGGGAATCGATTGCTGACCGTTTGAAAGAATATGTCTCCTTCATGCTGATGTTGGAGGTCGGTATGCTCGGCGTCTTCATGGCGACCGACCTCTTCCTGTTCTATGTGTTCTGGGAAGCGATGCTCATCCCGATGTATTTCATCATCGGTATCTGGGGCGGTAAGGACCGGATCTATGCCGCAGTGAAGTTCTTCCTCTATACCATGGCCGGTTCGCTGCTGATGCTCATTGCGATCCTCTGGCTCGGCTATTATGCTTCGTCGGTCCCCGGCGGATATTTCACCACGAACCTCCAGAAATTGTACAACATCGCCCCCGGCATCCCGCTCGGCATTCAGACGTGGATGTTCCTGGCATTCGCTCTTTCCTTCGCTATCAAAGTCCCGCTCTTCCCGCTGCATACCTGGCTGCCTGATGCACACGTGCAGGCGCCGACCGCCGGTTCCGTCATCCTGGCCGGTGTGCTGCTGAAGATGGGAACGTACGGTCTCATCCGTTTCTGTCTGCCGCTCTTCCCGCAGGCCTCCATCGAGTTCACGCCGCTGCTCGCAACACTCGCCGTGATCGGCATCGTCTACGGTGCGCTGGTCGCGATGGTGCAGACGGACGTAAAGAAACTGGTCGCTTATTCCTCCGTCAGCCATCTTGGCTTCGTTGTGCTCGGCATCTTCTCCATGACGGAGGAGGGGGTCCAGGGAGCGATGATCCAGATGATCAATCACGGACTCTCCACCGGAGCGCTCTTCCTTCTGGTCGGTATGATCTACGACCGGCGCCACACACGCGAGATCTCGCAGTTCGGCGGACTGGCGAAAGTGATGCCGGTCTTCACCACGATGTTCATGATCGTCACTTTCTCGTCCATCGGTCTTCCCGGACTCAATGGGTTCGTCGGTGAGTTCCTGATCCTGCTCGGTTCCTTCAACTCGGCCATCCTCGGTTCGAATGTCTATGCGGCCGTCGCCGCGACCGGCGTCATCTTCTCCGCGGTCTATATGCTCTGGATGTGCCAACGGGTCTTCTTCGGCAAGATAACGCACGACGAGAACCGCTCGCTGCTCGATCTGACCAAGCGGGAGATCGCGGTGCTGCTGCCGGTGCTGCTCTTTATCGTCTGGATCGGTGTGTATCCTTCTACGTTCCTGAAGCCGTCGGCCGCTTCGGTGAAGCAGACGGTCACCTTCATGCAGAATGTGAAGAACGGCGTGACGGCCACTACGCAGCCGGTGAAGTAATACGAAACGATTTTCTCTGATATCAAGATAGAACGGACTATGGAATTCTTTTCAACAACAGATCTTCTCGGCGCCTCTCCGATCCTCGCTTTGGGCGCGTTCTCACTGATCGCCCTGGTCGCGAATGCACTGATGAAGAATTCGGCCACGACCGTGTTCTGGATCAGCGTTGCCGGCCTTTTCTCTTCAGCCTATCTTGCGGCAAGAAATTTCCATGAGAATGCAACGGCGTTCTCAGATATGCTTCTCGTCGGCGGATATGCCAGTTATTTCTCGGTCCTCTTCCTTGTCATTGCACTCTTCTCCATCATGATCGCCAAACCGTATCTGGAACGCGCACAATACAACTACGGCGAGTTCTACGTGCTGGTCCTTCTGGCGACCATCGGTATGCTGATGCTCGGTGCATCGGCGGACCTGATCACCGTCTTCCTCGGTATCGAAGTGATGTCCGTTTCGTTCTACGTGCTCGCCGGATACTTCCGCACCAAGAACAATTCCAACGAATCGGCCTTGAAATATTTCCTTCTCGGCGCATTCGCCACCGGTTTTCTGCTCTACGGCATCGCGCTCATCTACGGTACGACCGGCACGACGAATCTGCTCCGCATCGTGACGATGTATCCGCAGGCATTCGGCGAACCGCTCCACATCATCGGTTGGGGACTGGTGCTGATCGGTTTCGGATTCAAAGTGGCGGCGGTCCCATTCCATATGTGGGTGCCGGACGTGTACGAAGGTGCACCGACCCCAGTGACAGCATTCATGTCCACCGGCGGTAAGGCGGCGGCATTCTCCGCATTCGTCATCGCATTCTCCGTGCCGATGTCCATGAAGGACGAACGGCTGATGATGGTCGTTGCCATCCTGGCGGCGGCTTCCATGCTGCTCGGCAACTGGTTCGGACTCTCACAGCTCAATCTGAAACGGATGCTCGCATACTCCAGCATCGCGCATGCGGGCTACATGCTTGTCGGTATCGCTTCCGCAACATCGCTCGGACAGCAGGGCATCGCATTCTATCTTGTCTCGTATGCACTGACGAATCTCGGTGCATTCGCAGTGATCTCAATGATCGAGAAGGAGAACGGCGGCAATCTGTCGTATGAGGATTATGCCGGACTCGCAAAACGGAATCCCGGCATCGCTGCTCTCGTTGCAATGTTCATGTTCTCACTCACCGGTATTCCGCCGTTCGCCGGTTTCGTCGGGAAATATTATCTCTTCGCCAGCGCCATCCAGTCGAACCTGACATGGCTCGCCATTCTGGGTGTCATCACCAGTCTCTTCTCCACCTATTATTATCTCCGCATCGTGGTCTATATGTACTTCCGTGAAGCGACGACCTCCGATGCGCTTGCATTCCCGTGGATGACCCGTCTGGTCGCGGTCATCTGCGCGATCGCGATCCTGGTGATCGGTGTCGTACCTTCGCTGATATTGAATCTGCTGTCCGAGATCTTTTAATAACATCCGTTCTTTATAAGAACCGTCCGCTTCATTCTGTGAGCGGACGGTTCTTTTCGTTTGTATGAAACCCATCCTGACACCGGCGCTCATGGCACAAACGGACCGCACCGCGATCCGGACGCTGCACATCCCGTCGCTCCGGCTGATGGAACGTGCCGGTGCCTCCGTCGCAGCCGAGCTCATGCGGCGCATGCCGCAACAGGACTTGAGTACGATCCCCGTTCTGATCCTCTGCGGAAAAGGGAACAACGGCGGCGACGGTCTCGTTGTTGCCCGCCTTCTTGCCGCGGAAGGGATTCCGGTCACCGTCGTGCGCTTCTCACCGGTCGATGCATTCAGCGAAGATGCAAAAGAGATGTACTCGCGGCTCAGCGGAACGAACGTCACCATGATCACCTACGCCGCGTTCCGGAAACAGCGCAGAGCGAAGTTCGCCGTGATCGTCGATGCCCTGCTGGGCACATCCTTCCGCGGAACGCTGAGCGGAACCTATCGTGATATCGTAACGTGGAGCAACCGTCAGCCGTCGATGCGCATTGCCGTCGATATTCCGACGGGACTTGACGGTCTGACCGGCGCATTCTCTCCTGTAGCGTTCCACGCCGATGTGACAGTGACGCTTTCCAACCCGAAGACCGGTTTCTATCTGGGGCGCGCAGCGGAAGCAACAGGAGAGGTCGTCATTGCCGATATCGGTATCCCGAAGAAAG
>JAVBYA010000206.1 GCA_030824295.1 Bacteroidota bacterium | reverse complement strand
GTCGCGGCAGGACAATGATATCGCTATCCGCCTGTTGGAGCAGGCGGTCAGGATCGACCCGTCATTCGCTGCTGCGTACGCCCGCCTGGCAAAGGTCCATGCATCGTATTATTGGTTCTTTTACGACAGGACGGAAAAACGCATCCAGATGGCACGGGACGCGGCACAAAAGGCGGTCCAATTGGCGCCGGACCTTTCCGAAGCTCGGGAAGCAATGGGCTGGTATTATTATCACACGCAATTGGATTATGTGAACGCATTGAAAGAGTTCGATCTTGCGTTGAAATACCGTCCAAGCAATGCGAATGTTCATTATGGCATCGCTGCCGTGAAACGCCGGCAGGGAGATATGCAGGGATCGGTTGAATCGTTCAAGAGTTCCATCGATGCGAATCCGCGTGCGACCGATATCATCCGTCAATTGGGAGAGACGCAAACGCTGCAGCGCGATTATGCTGCGGCCGATGCTTCCTTGGAGCGTTCGATAGCCATGACGCCGGATGTTGTGACGATCTACTGGGACAGGATAAAGAACGAACTGTTATGGAAAGGAGATGTTGCGAGCGCCAAGCGGATGTTCGCCGATGCCAAGCTGCTCGGGAAGAATGTGGATATGAAGTACCTCGTGGAATTCATCGAGTACTCATTGGAATTGTATGACCGGAAGTATGATGCTGCCTGGCGTGTGCTGGACAAGATGCCGGAAGAAGAGATCAATAATAGTCAATTCACCTTTTCCACTGTCACATTGCTGAAAGCGGAGTTGTTGAAAACGCAGGGGAGGACGGCAGAGGCACAGAAATATTACGGACTAGCGGTGGCGGACCTTCAGCAAAGACTCAGATCAGCTCCGAACGATGAACGGATCCACTCAGCGCTTGGTATCGCACTGGCTGGCGCAGGCCGTTTTGATGAGGCGATACGCTCAGGATTGAAGGCCATAGAATTGCTGCCGTATGAGAAAGAAGCCTGGCGAGGATCGTACCGATTGATGGAAATGGCGCAGATTTACGGAATGGTCGGCGAAACAGAAAAAGCAGTGGACCTGGTCGAGAAACTTCTTTCGCTGCCGTGCGAACTCACGCCGCATTCATTGCGATACGATCCGTCGTGGATCCCACTGAAGAACAATAAGCGATTTCAGAAACTGGCTGCACTATAAGTGCTATCAATGCACCGATGAAACAATGACTCAATTATAAAAGGATTCTATTCGTATGATCGGACAAGTGATCTCGCACTATAGCATCCTCGAAAAAGTGGGCGAAGGGGGGATGGGCATTGTATATAAAGCCCAGGACACCACGCTCGACCGTTTCGTTGCCATCAAGTTCCTGCCGGCCCATCTTTCGGCGAACGGCGAGAATAAATCCCGATTCCAGCAGGAAGCGAAAGCTGCCGCGGCGCTCAACCATCCCAATATCCTGAACGTGTACGAGATCGACGAGCAGGACGGGATGATGTTCCTGGTGATGGAATTCCTCGAAGGGGAGACGCTGAAGGATCACATGAACGGACTGAAAGCGAGTCCCGGATTGCCCTACAAACAGGCATTGGAATGGACGATCCTGATCGCGAAAGGTCTGAAAGCGGCGCATGACAAGAATATCGTGCACCGCGACATCAAACCGCAGAATATCATGCTCACCGGCGGCGGGTCGAACATCAAGATCATGGATTTCGGTCTTGCCAAACTGAAGAGCGGCGCCGGTTTGACCCGTACCGGCACATCCCTGGGCACGCTCTCGTACATGTCCCCGGAACAGGTGCAGGGCATCGCGACCGACCATCGTTCCGATATCTGGTCGCTCGGCGTGGTGATGTACGAGATGCTCACCGGCGAACTCCCGTTCAAAGCGGAGCATGATGCCGGCCTGCTCTATCTGATCGCCAACGAGGATCCGCCGATGCCGAGCGATATGGACAAGAAGATCCCCCGGCAGATCGACCAGTTGATGCACCGCTTCATCGAAAAGAACCGCGAACAGCGCTTCACGAACATCGACGAAGCACTCAAAGGACTGACAGAGACCTTGACAGCGATCGATTCGTCAGCAGTGCAGACCAAAAGCAAGGCCATCGCAGTGCTTCCGTTCGGCAATATCAGTCCGGACAAGGAGAGCGACTATTTCAGCGACGGTCTCACGGAAGAACTCATCGCCAATCTCGCCAAACTGAAGGATATCCGTGTGGTCCCGCGCGCAACATCGATGCACTACAAAGGGACCACGAAGGATGTGAAATCGATCGCCCGGGAACTGGGAACGCGTTATATCCTCTCCGGCAGCGTCCGCAAATTCCAGGAGAACCTCCGCATCACGGTGGAACTGATCGATGTGGAGATGGATACACAGCTCTGGGCGGAGACCTACAAAGGGAAACTGGACGATGTCTTCGACATCCAGGAACAGGTGTCCAAACAGATCGTGGAAGCGCTGATGGTGAAACTGTCGCCGACAGAGAAGGTCGTACTGACGAAACGGTCCACATTGAACCCGGAGGCGTTCGACTGCAACCTACGTGCACGCAACTTCCTCTATCAGCGGACCAAGAAGAGCATGAATTTCGCCATCCAGCTCTTCCAGAAGGCGATCGAGCTCGATCCGCGCTATGCTGATGCCTATGCCGGACTCGGCGAGACCTATTCCTCGCTCTATCAGGATGTGGAACGGAACGAAGCGTGGCTCGATAAGTCGATCGAAGCGAGTTTGAAAGCATTGATGTATGATTCCACCCTGCCTGAAGCCTACGCCGCATTGGGTCTCGGGTATTACAGCAAGCGTATGTTCGATGATGCCGTGACGGCAAGTAAAAAGGCGATCGAACTCGATCCGAACAATTTCCTCGGATACTGGATCCTCGGGCGTATCTATAATAACACTGACCGTTACACGGAATCGGTCCAGTTGTTCCACAAAGTGCTCGAATTGAACCCTGATTTCTATTCCGTGTACGGCGACCTGCAGATCGTCTACGGACGGATGGGAGAGAAGGAGAAGTATCAGAAAGTGCTGATGGAAGGACTGTTGACCTACGAGCGGTACCTTTCGCAGCATCCGGACGATTCGCGAGGGCATATGTATTATGCAACGGACCTTGCGCAGGTCGGACGGAAGGAGGAAGCGAAGATTCAAGCTGCCAAAGCGATCGAACTCTCTCCGGACGATCCGCTGATGCTGTACAATGCGGCATGCTTCTATGCGCAGATGGGGGATACGAAATCATCCATTCAATCCATCCGCGATGCCATCGCCGTGGGATACGGGAATTTCGAATGGCTGCAGCGCGATACCGATCTGGATTCGATCCGCGAAGAACCGGAGTTCAAGGAACTGATCAAAGGAAAATGATCTAGGAAGAAGAGCGAAATGTAATCATTGAATCATTGTATCATTGATTCAATCACGAGCTCTGTAACGAACCATTGTACCGATGATTCAATGGTCTGAAGATCCAATAATGCAATGACCGTGCTTTTGTTCTTCATTGGGTCAATGGTCCGATGAATCAATGATACAGTTGTCAGAGGATATGAGTGTATGATCGGTAGCGTAATTTCACATTACAAGATACTCGAGAAACTGGGTGAGGGGGGCATGGGCGTTGTCTACAAAGCCCAGGACACCAAACTCGACCGATTCGTTGCCCTCAAATTCCTTCCGTCTCATCTCGCCGCATCGGAGCAGGATAAGGCGAGGTTCATCCAGGAAGCGAAGTCTGCGTCAGCCCTCAATCATCCGAATGTGTGCACCATCCATGACATCTCGGAATTCGAAGGCCAGCTCTTTATCGTCATGGAGTTCGTCGACGGGAAGTCGCTGAAGGAGAAAAAAGAACAGCTCGGTGCAAAGCAGATACTCGAGATCGGCATCCAGGTGGCCGAAGGGCTCGCTGCCGCGCACGACAAAGGGATCGTCCACCGCGATATCAAGCCGGACAATATCATGATCCGCAAGGACGGTATCGTGCAGATCATGGACTTCGGTCTTGCGAAACTCTACACCTCGGGGAATGTCTCGCGTCTGACGAAGGCCGGTACGACCATGGGGACGATGGGGTATATGTCCCCTGAACAGGTGCAGGGACTCGACGTCGATCATCGGACGGATATTTTCTCCCTCGGTGTAGTTCTGTATGAACTGCTCGCCGGTGAATCGCCGTTCAAAGGGGTCCATGAGACCGCCATCATGTACGAGATCGTGAATGTCGATCCGGCGCCGATCTCGGCAGTGAAAGAAGGGACCGATCCTGAACTCGATCACATCATCCTGGAATGCCTTCAGAAGGAGAAGGATGACCGGTGTCAATCCGCCAAAGAATTGGCCAAGGACCTTCGCAAGATCAAGAAATCGACAGGTCAGACGAACAGCCGGGCCTATTCCGTACTGCGTTCCTCCAGTCATGCACCTTCCGTACAGAAAAAAGCGGGGTCCGCATCCAGTTCCTTTGTCCTGGAGATATTGAACCGGAGGATCGATGTTTCCAGGATCTTCGGATCGGTGGTGATCCCGTGGGTTCTCGTCCTTGGATTGTGTGCACTCACCGTGACGGCCTGGCTCCTTCGCGGTCCGGCCGATGACCGTTCTGTTGTGAAATTCTCATTGGATATCGGTGATGATAAAGTGCTGGATATCAATTCCTATCCGGCATTGACCATCTCACACAACGGAACGATGATCGTCTACAAAGCGAACAACAGGTTCTATCTTCGAAAACTGAGTTCCATGGAATCCACTCCGATCGAAGGGATCGAGAATGCATCATCGCCGTTCTTCTCCGCGGACGACAAATGGCTGGTCTTCTTCAGGAACGGCAAAATGGAAAAGATCTCCATCACCGGCGGTACACCGGTCACTCTTGCCGAAGCTCCCGACAACCGGGGAGGGACAGCAGGCGGCCAGGGGATGATCGTCTTCTCACCGTTTGCCGTTTCTGAACTGAAACTGGTGCCGGACGGCGGAGGTGCAGCAAAAAGCATCACAACGATCGATACCATGCAGAATGAGCGGACCCACCGGTGGCCGTCTTTCCTTCCTGACGGGAAACATGTACTGTTCACTGTAGGACTGATCTCCAGTCCGGACTATTATGAGAATGCACGGATCGATGTCGTGAACATCGAGACCGGAGAGCGTAAGACGGTATTTCGCGGGGCAAGCAATGCAAAATATGTCCCCACTGGGCATCTGCTGTTCTCGCGGTCGGGAGTCCTCTTTATCGTCCCGTTCGATGCCGGCGCGCTTGAGGTGACGGGACAGCCGCTGCCGGTC
>JAVBYA010000163.1 GCA_030824295.1 Bacteroidota bacterium | reverse complement strand
ACCAAACAGGCATAATTAAACCATAATCACCCGTTCTTTTTGGCATTATTGTTGTCAATAAGTCTACGGATTATGGAGAAAACCCCCGCTTCTACTGACAAATTATCACTCTGTTACCATTGCGGCGATACCATTCGCGGCGAGCGGGTGGAGCACGGCGGTAAACAGTTCTGTTGTTCCGGCTGCAAGGTCGTCTTCGAGATCCTGCAGCAGAACGACCTCTGTACGTACTACGATCTTCAGAACACTCCGGGACACATCCCTTCCTCCATTGAATCATCACGTTTCGCTTTCCTTGACGATGCTGCCATCCAGCAGCAGCTCGTCAATTTCTCTGACGGCAATACAGCGACCGTTACCTTTTCCCTTCCGGCGGTCCATTGCAGTTCGTGCATATGGCTTCTCGAGCAGTTGTACAAGCTCAACGCCGGCATCCTCAACTCCCGTGTCGATTTCCTGAAGAAGACGGTCAGCATCACCTACCGTCAGGATAAGACAACGCTCAAAGACATCGTCATTCTCCTTGCGTCCCTCGGATATGAACCCGAACTGAGTCTTGATGCGCTCAACCGCCCGAAAGAGAGCGAGATCACGCGGGCATTGTATTATAAGATCGGTGTTGCCGGTTTCTGTTTCGGCAATTCCATGCTCTTCAGTTTTCCGGAGTACCTCGGTTTCGATGCCAGCGAGGATGCGCTTCGGACGATCTTCTCATATCTCAACCTGCTGCTCGGTGTGCCGGTATTCCTCTACTGCAGCAAGGACTATTATACGTCCGCGCTGTCCGGACTTCGGAACAGGATCGTCAATATCGATGTGCCGATCACCCTTGGCATCGTACTGCTGTTCGGCCGCAGTGTCTATGAGATCGTCTCGGCCACCGGTGCCGGATTCATCGATTCACTCTGCGGACTGCTCTTCTTCCTGCTGCTGGGCCGTATCTTCCAGAGCAAGACCTACGACCGATTGAACTTCGAACGCAACTACCGTTCGTACTTCCCGCTCTCTGTCACGGTGAAACGGAACGGTGAAGAGACCACTGTGCCGATCGCTTCCCTCAAACGCGGTGCACGCATTGTGATCCGTTATGGCGAGATCGTTCCGGCAGACTCCATTCTGCTGCAGGGGAGTGCTGCGATCGACTATTCGTTCGTTACCGGTGAATCTGCGCCGGTCAGCAAAGTGCTTGGAGAGATGGTCTACGCCGGCGGACGGCAGGCCGGAGGGGCCATCGAATTGGAAGTGATGAAAGAGGTGTCGCAAAGTTATCTGACGCAGCTGTGGAACAACTTCCGACAGTCATCCCGTGAGGCGGGCCAGCTGTCCGAACTCTCGAACACGGTCAGTAAATACTTCACCGGCGTGGTGCTGGCCGTTTCGCTCGGTGTGCTTGCGTATTGGCTGCCGGTCGATACGACTACCGCCATCAATGCATTCACCGGCATCCTGATCGTGGCGTGTCCCTGTGCTCTGGCGATCTCCATCCCGTTCACGCTCGGCACTACGCTGCGCGTGTTCGGTAAGAACGATTTCTATCTGAAGAACACTGCCGTCATCGAACTGCTCTCCCGCATCGATACTATCGTGTTCGATAAGACCGGAACGATCACGCATGCCAAACGATCCACGGTCACCTTCATCGGCGAAGAATTGTCCGCAGAGCAGAGGGACGACATCTACTCGGTCGTCGGTAACTCCGTCCATCCCGTCAGCATGATGATCGCGGATCATCTGCACGGCTCCAAAGCGGTCGTAGAAGATTTTTCCGAGACGGTGAGTCTCGGCATTTCAGGCCGTGTTGCGGATCGGGTGTACAGGATCGGAACCCGTGAATATGTTGCCGCGACCGCTCCTTCCGGTCCAGTGAACGAGACACGCTCGTACGTTTCGGCGGACGGCCGGGTACTGGGATTCTTCTCCATGAAGAACATGTACCGCGACGGTCTTGAGCGTATGGTCTCCCAACTGGGAAAAGGACGGAAATTAGCGGTGGTGTCGGGGGACAATGAATCGGAACGTCCGCGGCTGATGTCCATATTCCCGGCCGGGACGGATCTGCGGTTCAATCAAACACCGACAGATAAGCTGGAGTATGTCCGGTCCCTGCAGCAGGAGGGGAAACGGGTATTGATGGTCGGCGACGGACTGAACGATGCCGGTGCGCTGCTGCAGAGCAATTTGGGCATCGCCGTAACGGAGGATGTCGTCCACTTCTCACCCGCATCCGATGCCATCCTGAGCAGCACGGTGTTCACCCGTCTGCCGGATTTCATCCGGTTCTCGAAATTGAGCATGCGGATCGTCATCAGCAGTTTCGTGATGGCGTTCATGTACAATATGGTAGGGATCTATTTTGCGCTGCAGGGGATGCTGACGCCGATCATGGCCGCCATTCTGATGCCGGCCAGTTCCATCACCATTGTGGTCTTCACAACGGTCACCACCAATCTGCTGGCGCGCAGGAAAGGATTGCTCTCATGGCGGTCATAGCCGTTCTGATCGGTTGCAGTTTCATCATCGCTGTCGGGTTCCTCCTGGCGTTCCTGTGGTCCGTACGGACAGGTCAGTATGAGGATAAGTACACGCCGTCGGTCCGCATCCTGTTCGAAGAGAAATCGAATCAATCATAACAATCCATCATCAATCCACGAGGTATCAATGGAAGTGCAAAAGTTCCACTACGACAACAGGATCGTGCGCGATTTCGGCATCGCTTCGGTCGTGTTTGCGATCGTCGGAATGCTGGTCGGTGTCATCATCGCCTCCCAGCTGTTCTCGCCGGCGGTGAACGCCAACCTGCAGTATATCACCTACGGCCGTATCCGACCGCTCCACACCAACGCCATCATCTTTGCGTTCGTCGGTAATGCCATCTTCATGGGGATCTATTACTCCCTGCAGCGTCTGTGCAAAGCCCGTATGTTCAGTGATATGCTCAGCCGGATCCATTTCTGGGGCTGGCAGCTCATCATTGTGGCGGCAGCGGTCTCTCTTCCGCTCGGCATCACGACCAGCAAGGAATATGCAGAGCTGGAATGGCCCATCGATATCGCCATCACGCTCATCTGGGTGGTGTTCGCCATCAACTTCTTCGGTACCGTCATCAAACGCCGTGAGCGCCACATGTACGTGGCCATCTGGTTCTATATCGCTACGATCGTCACGGTCGCAGTGCTGCATATCGTGAACTCACTCGAAGTTCCGGTCTCGTTCCTGAAGAGCTACTCGCTGTATGCCGGCGTGCAGGATGCCCTCGTGCAATGGTGGTACGGTCATAATGCCGTGGCGTTCTTCCTTACCACACCGTACCTTGGATTGATGTATTACTTCCTGCCGAAAGCGGCGAATCGTCCGGTCTATTCCTACCGGCTTTCCATCGTCCACTTCTGGTCCCTGATCTTCATCTACATCTGGGCAGGTCCGCATCATTTGCTCTACACCGCATTGCCGGATTGGGCGCAGTCGCTCGGTACCGTCTTCTCCATCATGCTTATCGCCCCGTCGTGGGGAGGGATGATCAACGGTCTGCTGACCTTGCGCGGCGCATGGGATAAGGTCCGCGAAGAACCCGTTCTGAAATTCATGGTGGTCGGTGTGACCGCCTATGGTATGGCAACGTTCGAAGGGCCGATGCTCTCACTGAAGAACGTCAATGCACTGGCACATTACACGGACTGGATCGTATCCCACGTGCATGTCGGTGCGCTGGGATGGAACGGATTCATGACCTTCGGTATCCTGTATTGGCTCGTGCCGAAGCTCTATAAGACGGATCTGTACTCGAAGAAACTCGCCAGTTTCCATTTCTGGATCGGTACGCTCGGTATCGTGTTCTACGCTTCCTCCATGTATGTGGCCGGACTTGTCCAGTCCCTGATGTGGAAAGAGTTCAGCCCGATGGGTGTGCTGCAGTACCCGAACTTCCTGGAGACAACACTCCAGATCATTCCGCTGCACATGATCCGTGCTGTCGGCGGTGCACTCTATCTGACCGGTGCACTCGTGATGGTCTACAATCTTGTGAAGACCATCAAGCAGGGTTCGTTCGTGGCCGAAGAAGCAGCGGAAGCACCGGCACTCGGCGCGGATACGCATGCATCGGAAACGAAACACCGCTGGCTGGAGAAGAAACCGATCCAATTCGCATTGTTCGCCACCATCGCCATCCTCATCGGCGGTCTTGTGGAACTCATCCCCACCTTCATGGTGAAATCCAACATCCCGACGATCGCCAGTGTGAAACCGTACACACCGCTGGAACTGCAGGGCCGCGATCTCTACATCCGGGAAGGCTGCGTTTCCTGCCATTCCCAGATGGTCCGTCCGTTCCGTTCGGAGACCGAACGGTATGGAGAGTATTCGAAGGCGGGTGAATACGTCTACGATCATCCGTTCCTCTGGGGCTCACGCCGTACAGGACCCGATCTGCACCGTGTGGGAGGGAAGTATCCCAACCTCTGGCACTATCTGCATATGGAGAATCCCCGGACGATGTCCCCGGGTTCCATCATGCCTCCGTATCCCTGGCTGATGACGCAGGACCTCGATACCTCCAGCACCGCTGCGAAGATCCAGGCACTGCAGACGCTCGGTGTACCGTATCCGAAGGGATTCGAATTCATCGCCAATGACATCCTTCGTCAGCAGGCGGATTCCATCGCCGCGGACCTGCAGCGCAACAAGGTCCCGGCGGAACCCAATAAAGAGATCATCGCATTGATCGCCTACCTGCAGCGTTTGGGGACGGATATCAAAGCGACGGGAAAGTGAGGACCTGATGTTGTCCAAATATTTGAGCGCCATCGATGGTATCGCGGCGTATCCGATCTTCTCCCTGTTCATCTTCGTCCCGTTCTTCATCGGGGTGACCATTTGGGTGTTCAAGCTCGATAAACAATTTCTGAACTATATGGGCGATCTACCGCTCGATGATTCAACGGAATCACTTGAGGATAGGAAATAATTCTATGAAAAAACTCCATATGCTCCTTCGTTCGGCGCTGCTCAGTGTGTTCGTGGTCATCCCTGCCTTTGCGGCAGGGAACGATCCCAACACGGAGCTCGCGCTCATCTTCACCGTGTCGTTCATGGTCTTCGTGATCGCCACTCTGATGTACATCATCGGCGTGATGAACACCAACATCGATCCGATCGCTACCCTGTACTTCAAGATCAAACATTACGTCATACCTCCCCCCAGCGAAGTGGCGCCGGATGTCGGTCATGTCTATGATGATATCACGGAGCTCGATAACCGCATCCCGCCCTGGTTCAATTACC
>JAVBYA010000305.1 GCA_030824295.1 Bacteroidota bacterium | reverse complement strand
CTCGAGCGGTTCATTCCATGTAAAGGATGCGCAGGACCTTCGCAATAAAGAGACCGACCGCATCGAAGCCGTGTGCGCCAATCTGCGGACCATGGGATTGACCGTGGAAACCTTCAAGGATGGGTTTGCTTTTGTATCAAAAAATAACGTATTTCATGGAAGATTTGACAGCTTCGACGATCACCGGATCGCAATGGCGTTCGGCATTGCATCCCTGGCTTTGAACGGACCGTCGACCATCCAGCACGCTGAATGCGTGTCCATTTCGTATCCCGCGTTCTGGGAAACAGTGCAGTCCCTACAACGATAGGAGTGTTCCGTGGCCAATGTAAAACTGGACAATATCAAAAAGGAATATGAAGGCGGCGTTGTTGCCGTAAAAGGCGTTTCTGTTGAGATCAAGGACAAGGAATTCGTCGTGCTGGTCGGACCTTCAGGATGCGGCAAGTCGACGACACTTCGCATGATCGCGGGACTGGAGGATATCTCGGGCGGGACGCTTACGATCGACGGTAAAGTGATGAACGACGTGCAGCCGAAGGACCGGGATATCGCCATGGTGTTCCAGAACTACGCTTTGTATCCGCATATGAGTGTGTATGAGAACATGGCGTTCGGACTGAAACTGCGGAAGTTCCCGAAGGATGAGATCGACAAACGTGTCCGGGAAGCAGCAAAGATCCTCAGCATCGAGGAATATCTGGACAGGAAACCGAAGGCGTTGTCCGGCGGTCAGCGCCAGCGTGTTGCGGTCGGCCGTGCCATCGTCCGGAAACCGAAAGTATTCCTCTTCGATGAACCGCTTTCCAACCTGGACGCTAAGATGCGCGTTCAGATGCGCACAGAGATCTCCAAACTGCACCAGCGGCTTGATGCAACGATGATCTACGTGACCCATGACCAGACCGAAGCAATGACGATGGGGGACCGTATCGTCGTCATGAAGGACGGCAATGTCATGCAGATCGATTCCCCGCTGAACCTGTACAACCTTCCTGCCAATAAGTTCGTGGCCGGTTTCATCGGCAGTCCGGCGATGAACTTCATAGAAGGGACCATCGTGAAAGAAACGACGATGAAATTCGTCGAGAAGGGCACGACACTCTCCGTGGATATCCCAAAGGACCGGCAGAAACAGCTGGCGGGATATATCGGAGCGGACCTGTGGCTCGGGATCCGTCCTGAGCATATCAGTGCGGAAAAGACAAAAGCTTCAAGGGTGAGCGCCAATGTAGAAGTGGTCGAGCCGATGGGAAATGAGATATTCGCGTATGTTACATGCGGGTCATCACAGCTGGTGGCACGAATGGCGCCGGTCGAGATCCAGACCGGTCAGCAGCGTGATTTCACCTTCGATATGAGCCATGCACACTTCTTCGACAAGGCGACGGAACTCATCATCAAATAACATCGGATCGTCCAAGAATCAGAATAAAAAAGGGATGTGTTCACCGAACACATCCCTTTTTCTTGTACAGCTATTCAACGATCAGAGCGTCAGCACCTGATGCTGGAATTTATCGATGACCAGCTCGTTAGCGATCCATTTCACGAAATCAGGACCGTATTTGTTCAGGTACTGCACGACCGTGAACTCCCGTTCCTGGAAATTGCCGTTCGGGAAGATGTTCATGGATGCTTTCCGGATCTGTTTCAACGAGATCTCTTCCTTCTGCTGCTGAGCTTTCTGCGTTTTTTGCTTCAGCACATCCAGCTGCTGGACGAACTTTGCAATGGTGCTGTCCACCGTCCCGTTGAGCGTCGGATCGATCTGCTGTATCCCGAACCGTGCTTCGTTCACTGCTTCGTTCAGTTTCACGGTCAGTGATTCGAACAACGCATCGACCTTCACCTCCGACACCTGCTCGGAAACTTTGCTCAGTACCGGCTCCACCTCGCCGAACAGATCGGTCGTTTCCAACGAGTATTTCTCCAGGATCTTCGCAACCTTCTCTTCCATCAGCGTAATGCTGGCGCGGGGATAGATGAGAGGCATCGGAACGCCGAAGTATTTGTAGACCGGTTTCAATTGCGCATAGTAGGCGATCTCTCCCGGACCGGCAACATAGGCGGCAGTGGGGAAGAGGGTATCCTGACAGAGCGGACGGGTGACGACATTCGGCGAGAGAAGTTCGGGTGTTTCTGCGGCAATGGTCAGCAGCTCTTCCTTTGTGTAGCGCTGCCGCAGGTTCTTCAGATAATAGTCGCCGGAATCGGACGGTTCGATGAGATGACGTCCGCCTTTGTAGAACATGAACAGGTTGAGTGCTTTCGCTTTGATCTGTGCGTGGTACTGTTCCTCGAGTTCTACACTCTGCTGAATGACGAGTTTCGATGCTTCTGCGTTCGAATTGATCTCCCGCTGGAAGAAGGGGGAGAGGAGGCGCTTCAGTTCCGGTGAGTTGGCGTTCACGAACACCAATCCTGAATCTTCGTAGATATGA
The DNA here is from genome assembly GCA_030824295.1 of Bacteroidota bacterium. Lineage (GTDB taxonomy): Bacteria > Bacteroidota > Ignavibacteria > UBA10030 > UBA8401 > UBA8401. The sequence continues at coordinate 2,868 of JAVBYA010000305.1, read as the reverse complement.
TTGAAGAATCCGGCGAAAGCCTTCAGGAATGTCGATCCTTGACGGTAATACCCTTTCAGGAGTTCGCTCAGTGCGGCCGTATAATCCGTCACCGGCAGCTGGGCATCCAGTGCCTGGAAGAATGCGGCGATATGCTCATCCAATTCCGTTGAACCGACTGCCCCGATGTTCCGTTCCAGCGGTTTTCCGCCCAGCAGGTAGGTGATCTCAGCAAGTTCATTGGTATTGCTGATGAACTTCACATGATTGACCTCATCGAAATCATGGTCCTCACCCTCCAGCCAAAATACAGGTACGAATTGTTGGTCAGGATATTCCGCAGAAAGTTTCTTCGCCAGTTTTACGGCCGTGACAGCTTTGTAGATCGTGTATAGCGGTCCGCCGAAGAGTCCTAATTGTTGGCCGGTCACTACTGCGTAGGCATTGTCATTGCCAAGCAGATCGATATTCGCAAGCGTCCGAATACCGGAATGGAAATCCCTGTTCTGCTGATGCAGCACTCGGGTCAATGTGTTCCGGTCGTATTTCATCCCCTGGATCTCGGTGAATTTTCGCTTCCAGGCATCAGGGTCCTTTACATTGCCGGCATAATATTCTGCGACCTTCTCGTAATGGGTCGTGTAATCCGTATATAACTGCGAAACGACCTCACGGTCGGCTAATTGTCGGTAATTGATGAAATCCATGGTCTCCTGCTGAATAATTGCTGATAATATACGCTCATTTGTACCCAGAATCAATTGACGGGCGTGTACATTGAGTGCATTGATTTTAGCTGAATGTTATAATATATTGCTATAGCAGAATGTCCAAACATTCAGGAAAAATAGCAGTTGTCTCCGGAGGGACGGGCGGTCTTGGGCATATCGTGTGTGAACGGCTGCTCACTACCGGAGCAGAAGTAATTGCACTTCACTCCGGCAGACGTGACCAGCGGGTTGAGACGGAGAAGATCCGTCACCGCTTTCCATTGTATTCGGACCGTGCAGTGGATGTCACCGATGAACATGCTGTTCAGCGATTCTACGATGAATTTCTGAGTGTATCCAGAAGAGTGGATATCCTTTGCAATCTGACGGGAGGGATCCTCGGGAAATCGCTTATAGAAGATCTTCCGCTGCAGCAGCTTCGTGATCTGTTCCGATTGAACGCCGAATCCTGTTTCCTGATGATGCGCGGCGCACTGCGCAGCATGAAAGTGCACGGCTTCGGTCGGATCATCAACATTGCGGCACGTCCGGCGGTCGTTCCGGAACCGATGCGCGGCGGATATGATGTTGCAAAGGCAGCAGTTGTCTCTCTAACGCGTGCCGCGGCTGAAGAGGTTCGGGGATATCAGAACATTACGGTGAATGCGATCGCTCCGGGAACGATCCTGACCGATGCGAACAAAGAGTGGGGGAGTGAGGACGAGATGAAGAAATGGGTAACACCGGAACAGATCGCGGACACTATCCTGATGCTGTGCGGGGAGAGGGGAGCTGCGATGAACGGACAGATCATACACATGTTTGAAAAGGATGACCATGGGATTACGTGAAAAACTCAATGACGATCTGAAAACGGCAATGAAGTCCGGCGACAAGATGCGGACCGAAACGCTGCGCATGCTCCGTGCCCAGATATTAGAGTTCGAGAAGAGCGGAGCCGGACGCGAAATGAATGCGGATGATGATATGAAGATACTCCTGTCATCGGTGAAAAAACGGAAGGACTCCGTTGAGATGTACGAGAAGGCCGGACGCAAAGACCTGGCAGACAAAGAACTGGCCGAGATCGCTATCGTTCAGGAATACCTTCCGAAACAGATGGGAGCGGATGAAGCAGCTGTTGTCATCGAACGTATCATCACTGAGGCCGGTACGAAAGAACTGTCCAAAGTAATGCCGTTGGTAATGAAGGAACTCAAAGGGAAATTGGACGGAAAGATCATCAACGAGATCGTCAAACAAAAAATCGCATAATCTATGGCATTCATCGACATCGTCATCGGCGCCGTCCTGCTCATATTCCTCTATTCGGGTTTCCGCAGCGGCTTTTTGAAGAAACTCATCGGTTTCGCCTGCCTTGTTCTGGCACTCATCCTCGGAACGAAATTCGCCGCCGATGTCAACGAACTGATCTTTGCGGAGATGGGTTTGACTGGACGGACCGGATTCTTCATCTCCTTCCTGATGATCGTCGTTGCCGTCACCCTCACACAATCGATCCTTTACAAGATCTTCCTGGAAGACCTTGTGGATTCACTGTGGAACAATATCTTCGGCATGGTGGTCGGACTGGTGGAGGGTGCACTGGCAGTGAGCATCGCGTTGATCGTCCTGAGCATGTATCTGAACATGCCTTCTGCTGAAACAAAGGCAGAATCGCAGTTGTACAAGCCGGTGAAGAACTTCGGTCCAATGGTCTTCGACCAGGTCAACACCTTACTGCCCGAATCGGAAGATTTCTATCAGCAGATAGTGAATGCCGCCACCGTCGAGATCCAGAAACTGGAGAAGAAATAGGACCGTATGACCCAGTTCGACGCCGCAGCGGACAGACTCGAATTCCCCAAATTACTTCACAAGATACAGCAGTACGCCTCTTCAGACCTCGGCAGGGATGCCGTTGATGCCATCCGTCCGCTGACCGAATTGGACGCAATCTCCCAAGAGCATAACCGCGTCTCCGAAATGAAAGGGATCCTTGAAGGGGAAGGGGGATTTCCCATCGACGGTATCAAAGACATCCGTGAATCCCTCCAGCAGTCATCCATCCAGAATAATGTCCTTCCGCCCAAGGAATTGCTGCACGTTGCCTCAACACTCGCTGCCGGCAGGAACATAAAGTCATTCATCGAAAAACGGCAGGAACAATGCTCTCACC
>JAVBYA010000214.1 GCA_030824295.1 Bacteroidota bacterium | reverse complement strand
GGAAGAATTGCCGGGATGCTGAATTTGGCAACCACTCGCCGACAACGCTCGTGGGCCAAATTCGCACAACTGGAGCCCAACATTTTTCACATTTGGCGACATCCCGCCTTTCGCACGACTAAGGGCGGGAGTCCACAAACAATAAAACCCGAATACCATTCGGGTTTTATTGTTTTAAAGAGATCAGCTCCGGAGAAACGAACGGCAGCCATGAGGGTCATTTCAACAGCAGCATCGTCCTTGCAGAGTTCCTCTCCCCTGCTTCCATCCGATAGATGTACATACCGGCGGCGTTCGATGATGCGTTCCATCGCACAGTGTACTCTCCTGCCGGTTGTTCTTGATCGACCAGCGTTACAACTGTCCGTCCCAGCAGATCATAGATACGCAAAGTGACTCTTCCCGCTGCGGGGACGCGATAGCGGATCTGTGTGGTCGGGTTGAAGGGATTGGGGAAATTCTGCTCCAGATCGAATGTGTGCGTGGTGACCGGTCTCTCGGTATTCTTCGTGATCGGCCCTCCCGTCAGTTCCACATCTATCCATTGCAGCCGGCCGGTGATCCAGGACTTGAGGAATGCGACATCCTGCTCATAGGTGGCACCAACGTAGTAGTTCGGCCAGACCTTCACACCGATGATCGGCCAGCGTTGGAAATTGCGGATCCGCGCTTCCTCGATCCGTTTCATCGTGGAGTCCATAAAACTCAAGAGGCTGTCATTGGAGAGCACACCATGACGGATCTGGATCCACCGCGTCCTCGCTTTCTGAACGAAGTTCGGATCGTTGAGCAAACGCTTCATCCAATACGACCGGTGCCATGCAGCAATATTGGCGTTCCATGCGGAGGTCAGCCACGGCTGCTCCCAGGCGTTCTCACCGTAGTTCGCGAACGCCAGGTCATAATCCCACATCGGACCGGCGAACAGCTTCCCTCCTTTCGAATCCTTCTCCTTGTGCAGAAAGAAACTGAACCGATAACTGTCCAGATTCTTCGTGAATTCGCTCAGGAGCAGATGGTCAACGAAGGAGGGAACGTCGAGATATTTGGCATAGCCATTCACTGTATCGGTGAAGTTCCCACTGACGAGTGAGCTCTCCACCGACGCCATGTACCGCCGGATATAGAGCCGCTGCTGCGGCATGATGACGTCGTCATCCGGATCGTGATACTCATACAACGACTTGTCAAAACCATAGAGCGAATTGACGCCAACCTGCCATTCGAGTCCGTTCGGCTTGTCCATCTTGATGATATATCCGCCTGTGAGGTCCACCCCGGCGGTATCGGAGGGATCCAACGAGGAGATGTTCACCCGGTTCTTGTCCTGCTTCACTTTTTCCATGAGCACGTAGATGCCCTGATAGATGCCGTTAAGGACGAGTTCGCAATAGACGGTGCGGGTGGCGTAGCGGCCGATGGCGCGGGAGAGGTAGTACGGGATCTCGTTACGGAGCAAGGTCTTATCGGCGTACGGAGCGTACAGCACCCAGTCGTTCTCTTCCGGCATGCCGAGCAAGGAGACATTCCGGTTGTTTCCAAGGGAATCCTGCGTCTCGAAACCGTACGATTTCTTCGGGAACTGCTGCGACGAACTTCCGCGGATCTCGATGTTGATCTTACCGCTATAGCCGTTCCATGGGTCAGTCACCGAGTTGCGCTGCTGACCGGCAGCATGGATGATCCCCATATCCGCCATGATCCTTTTCGTGTCCGAGATCGACTGGCCGTTCGTTCGGATGATGACAATGGGGAGATTGGAAGATTGGAAGGTGGTATCCGTCTGTGCAATGAGCCATTTGGTGCAACAGACGATCGCACAGAGGATGATTGAAGTTCTCATGGTCATGGACTAATACACTCTATTCAGGTAGGGTTCATCATGGAATACAATGCCAGCATGTGTTTCTAATGTACCGTATTGCGTGAGGATAAGCTATCGTTCATTGGATCATCTTGAAAGGCAGGTCACGTTCGACGGGAGTTCACACGTTACGGAGCAAAGAGCGATCTAGTGCTGTTTCCAATACATCATATTGTGTTTTCACTCAGTCACGCTGAGCAACGTCCCGACACACAACGTCGGTACCGCCTTCCGAATCCCGTCGTGGCGGAATCCCGAATAGCGGGAGATGCTGATAATGACAACAACTCGCAACAAACGTTCGTTGGCCAATTTCGAATCGATGGTCAAATTCTCTCTATTTTTCGCAAAAAGCACTGCTACACAATGCGTTAGACAAAGCAAAGATCCTATTTTAAAAGGATCATTTTCTTCGATGCGGAAAATGATCCGTTCCGGACTTGGTAGAAATACACGCCGGAAGAAAGGTCCTTGGAGTCTAAGCGGACGGTATAATTTCCCGCTTCTTGAAACTCACTCACCACGCTCACAACTTTTTGACCGATGAAATTATAGACCGTCAAAGTGGTGAAACCATCCACCGGAATGCTGTAGCTGATGCTGGTGGAAGGATTGAACGGATTGGGATAATTCTGCATAAGTTCAAAGGATGATGGCGTCTGTCGGTCTTTCTTCACGGCGGAAGGAGTTGCAGCAGCTTCCGCTATCATATATCCCCAGGCGGGAAGTGTCATCGTATAATTCGGGGTCAGTTCCATCGTAGAATCGGTGTACAATTCTTTGAATGTACCGCTGTACGCACTTCCGGTGAGGGTGAATTCTTTTGACGATGACGACAGGTTGAATACAGACAGCACTTTGTCATTCCCTTTCTGACGGAGGAATGCGTACACATTCAGATCCGATGTTGTGGTGATCCTCGCCGGTTCCGCCCCGTTCGAACCATTCCACAAAGCACTGTTCCTGCTTTTCAGCCGAAGCAGGGAGCGGATCTTCGCCGTCCTGGGATGCACCGGCCAGGCGATCTCATCCTTATCGAAAAATTTGAGTCTGCGGTTCAACCCTACCTCTTGTCCGCCGTAGATGAGCGGCATACCGCGCATTGTAGCGGAGAGTGCGATGAATGCATCCGCCGCAGCGCCGAACAGTTCGACATCCGTTCCGTACCAGGAATTCTCATCATGGTTCGAAGTGAAATACAGGCGGTAGATATTCCCGGGATAGGAGAGATGTTCATTGGCCGCAAATGCCGAAAGATCGTTGGCATTGCTCGCGCCGCTGTATAGTTTGGGGAGAATACCGCCGCCGAATCCATAAAAATTCCATCCGAAGGTCATGTGGAATCCTGCACCCGTATACTGCGTTCCCTGATCCTCCGCCAGGAGGAATATATCGGACCGTACTTCTTTCAGGGCCGCCGCCGCCTGCGTCCAGAAACTGATCGGAACGAACGATGCGGCATCGTACCGGAACCCGTCCACCTTCATCTCCATCACCCAATATTTCATCGCATCGATCATATAGGTTCGGAGTGAATCGTTCGCATAATCGAGCTGGATCACATCACTCCAATTCGTGCCGGCCGGCGGAACGAACACGCCGCCGTTCCCTTTGACATACCATGATGGATGACTCACGGTGAGCACATTGTCCCACGACGTATGATTCGCGACCCAGTCGATCATCACATACATCCCTTTGGCATGGATGGAATCAACGAGTGCGCGGAAATCCGACGCACTGCCGAACTCGGGGTTCACGCCGTAATAATCCTTCACGGAATAATAGCTGCCAAGAGAGCCGAGTCTGTTCTTCGAACCGATCGGATGGATCGGCATGAACCAGATGATACTGACACCAAGGTCCTTGAGCCGGTCAAGATGGGTACGGAATGCAGTGAATGTCCCGGCTTTGGTAAATTGCCGGACATTCGCTTCATACAGCGCGGCTTTCGATGTCCATGACGTATGGTCCTGTGCAACGATCGTACCACTGAGGACAAACAGCGTTGAAATGATGATGATACAGTTGCGGTTCAAATACATAGAGAATGTCCGTTTCATGCAAGTGGTGTGAATTAATATAGACATCTTCTGAGCAGGCAACAACGTCGGAGTTGTCAAGCATTGGATCCCGTTATCAGCAGCATTTCGCATTGCCCAATCGCTGACCATTCACTGATGCCGTCTTCTCACACGGGATCTCTCCGGGATACCGTGCGAGTGACTTCCCTCGTGATCAAACCCTATGAAAAGAAGCAGGACCCATCAAGTGATGTTGCGAGAAACCGATGCACTCGCACTGCATTGATAATCCAGACTTGAGCCGCCTCTTTCCACTTTTGCCATTGCTTCTTTCCCTATACTTCTCTACACTTTGGAAGCATTCCAAAGACTGAACGTCGGTGGTCCATCCCTCCTCCCATTCGCTGACCGCCGCAACCGTAATTATTTCCTTCGGTGAGTGTTCATGCGTTCGTTCCGATCCATTCCGTTCAAGACAATGGTCCTGTATGTGACCGTTGCTGCACTGTACATCCTCTTCTCGGATTATCTGCTGCTGTTGTTCACGAGTGATATCGACACGCTGAACAAGATGCAGACCTATAAAGGTTTGGCCTTCGTTGTCACGACCGGAGCACTGCTGTATTTCTTCATCCTTCACCAAATGTCCAATCTTGAACGCGAACGGGAAAGCAGGGTCCACGCAGAGGGGATGTTCCGGGACCAGGAGGCGATGTATACCTCACTGTTCCATAACAGCAGTGAAGCGGTCCTTCTGACCGACCCGAACGGAACGATCATCTCCGCCAATCCTGCCGCATGCTCCATGTTCGGTATGACCGAACCGGAACTTCTCACTCAAGGGCGGACCGGCCTCACCGACCGGGAAGACCCCCGGCTGGAATCGGCATTGAAAAAGCGAAAAGCATCAGGCTCCTTTCAGGGGGAATTGACCTTTGTCCGTAAGGACGGAACGCGCTTCCCGGGATTCTGTTCCACGAACATCTTCCTGGACCAAACGGGCCGGAGCCGGACGAACATGATCATTCGGGACCTGACGGAACAAAAGCGGGCGGAGGAGGAAATCCGGAAATTCAATGAGGAGCTCGAGCGGCGCGTGGCCGAACGGACCGCAGCATTGAATGAGGCGAACTGTGAATTGGAGGCGTTCAATTATTCCGTGTCCCACGACCTTCGCGCTCCGGTGCGGGCGATCGACAGCTTCTCGGCATTCCTGATGGACGAGTATGGATCCGCACTGAACGATGATGCCGTCAAGCTGATGACGAACATCCGCAGCAGCACAAAGAAGATGGACCAGCTCATCAACGGCCTTCTCTCCCTCTCCCACTTCGGACGTCAGGACATGCATGTGCAGATCGTTTCCATGGAGGAGATCGTCCACAGTGTACTGAACGAGGTCCTGCGCGGCATCGACACATCGCG
>JAVBYA010000303.1 GCA_030824295.1 Bacteroidota bacterium | reverse complement strand
CGTTGGGGTGAATTCCCCAGCGGCTGTTGGCTTTCTGGGAGGAAGACCATGATCCGCTCGATCCTGCATCGGCTGGCCGACAGTACGATGATGGATTCTCCTGCTGCTCGCTTCCGGAGGGAGCGGTTCCGGATCATCCTAGAACAGGTCCAGGTGACGGAGCGGGAACCGTGCAGCATCCTTGATGTCGGCGGAGAGGAAGCATTCTGGGCCGTGCAGGGATTCGACACGCGTGCCCACCGCGTATGCATCATGAATAACCGAGTGTTGGAACTACGGGATACGAACATCACCTTCGTTCACGGCGATGCACTTCATCTTGAACAATGGAACGACCGGTCCGTGGACCTGCTCGTTTCCAACTCGGTGATCGAACATGTCGGCATGTTCCCGGAACAGCAGCGGATGGCGGCGGAGGTCCTCCGTGTTGCCCGGCACTATCATATCCAGACCCCGAACCATTGGTTCCCGCTCGAGCCGCACTTCCTTTTCCCGTTCTTCCATTGGCTCCCGGTCCCGGTGCGGGCAGTGCTCCATACCCTTCTGCCGCTGGGATGGTACGGACGGGCCAAACGGTACAGTGAAGCGCTGCATACCGTTCGGTCGGTGCGGCTGCTTCGATACTCAGAACTCCGCCGTCTGTTCCCGGACGGTGTGATCCTCCGGGAACGGTTCGGGTGGTTCACGAAATCGTTCATCGTCATCGATCCCCGCTCCGCGGAGATCATGTCGAATGCTGAATGGAAAGGCATCGTTCGATGATGAAACGGGTCATTGCCGACGGCCGGTATGCGCTGCTGCTATCGCTTACCGACAAAGCAACGTACGTTCTTCTCTTTGCGATCCTCGCACGGATCACATCCACGGAACAGTTCGGAACGATTGTCTCTACCTTTGCCATTGCAGCGATCGTGTCCGCCGCAGCGGAGCTGGGTTTCACCCCGTATATGCAGAGAAGCGTTGCCGGTGCTTCGGCAACTGCGCAGGACGATCTTTCTTCTATTCTATGGCTGAAATCGGTCCTCCTCGTTCCATACTTTCTGCTGCTTGCCGGTATCCATGCCGTCTTCGTCTTCCCGTTCACTCCTGTCGTTGCACTTATCGGTCTCTTGGTCTACAGTTCCAGCATCGCCTCATTATTCATACGAACACTCTATGGCAAGAGCGATTACCGGACCCCGTTCATAATCACCGTTTATTGCAGGGCGGTCTTTGCGATCGGTGCATTGGCCGTATTCAGTTCGTATCGTGATGGAACATTTCTCTTGATTTTGCTTCTCATCAGCACTATTCTTCAAGCGGTATGGACAGGGATGTCGGTGCATGAACGTGTGGTCAGGGTCCAATGGAAGTTCCTATCGAACACACTTCTGTCGGTACTTCGGCGTTCCTATCCGATGGGTGCAGGAATGGTCTTCGTGTGGATCTACGACCGTGCCGATGTGCTGGTGATACGCTCGATGCTTGATGCTGATGCGGTGGCAGTGTACGCTGTAGCGTATTCAGTATACAAAGCGCCGCACATCACCGCCGGTGCCGTCCTGACGCCGCTCTTCACCCGTCTCTCCGCCGAATTCTCCCGGAACGGATATGTACTGCTGCGGTCCATCAGCGATGCGGCATTGTCGCTCAGTGTGATCGTGCTCCTGTCCGTAGTGGTCATCGGCACCGGAGCAGAAATGATCCTTCGTCAGATCTATGGGGAAGGGTACGGTGCATCTGCACCGACATTACGGATGCTTCTGATTGCTCTGCCGTTCCTGTTCTTCAACAACCTCACCGGCGTGATGTTGAACTCTGTCGGGAAAGAGCATGCGGCATTTCGATCCGCTGTCTTCGCGATGGTGGTCAATGTTGCCGTGAATGTTCTCCTGCTCCCTCAGTTCGGGATCATCGCCGCCGTTGCGGCCACAGTCCTGGCCGAGGGTATCGTCTTCGTACTTCAATGCACCATGTTGATCCGCTCAGGATTGATCAAACGGATGGGACCATGAACGACACATATTTCTCGGGGCACTATGCAGGCATGAACCGGATCGACCCGGCCTCTGAACGTTCGGTTCAGGACTGGCTTGCCCGTTCTCTCGAACACTACGAACGAGAGATCGGTGTCCATTGCGGAACGATCGCCGACCGGTCTGTGCTGGATATTGGATGCGGAATCGGAGGGACACTCCATTACTTCCGGCAGCACGGAGCTGCGAAAGTGACCGGTGTGGACCGCTCGGAGGAACAGCTCGGTATCTGCCGGCGTTTCGTGACTGATCAGGTCGTTCATGCCGATGCACTTGATTTCCTTTCTACCCATTCGGAGCAGTACGATTTGATCACGGCACTGGACCTGATCGAGCATCTGCCCAAGGATCGTATCATTGAGTTCTGCACATTACTGCGCTCCCGGGTCCGCGCCGGCGGGAGGATCGTACTGAAGACGCCGAATATGGGCCATCTGTTCGGATTACGAAGTCGGTACATCGACTTCACACATGAGACCGGGTTCACGGAAGAGAGCATCCGTCAAGTGCTATTCAACGCCGGGTTCACCCGTATCCGGATATCCAATGCATATATCGGACGGAAACGAGCGAAAGCAGTGAGATTGTTTCAACGGGGTTTGGAACTTCTCTACAATGTCCAACTATCCGGAATCGTCACACCGAACCTCATCGTCGTAGCGGAGCCTTGACGATGATGATGACGGTTCCAACAGTGGAGCAGGAACGATTGTTCCGTAATGACGGTATGGGATCCGGCGGTCCGATTCTATTGTTGGGTGACCATCCATCGTACTTTCGTGACGGAAGTTCCACCGGATACCTCCAACGGGTCATTTCCGCTCAACTCACCTCCGATCGAACTGTGCAGGCCGTTGCGTACCATCCATTCCGGCGAAGAAACCTGTTGCGTAGAATCTTCGCTCCAATGCGCGAAACGGTGACGGAAGGCAGCCGAGGATTATCGGGCGGCATCATTCCACTCGCACTCCGTATCATCCGCGGCCGGTATGCGCTGGTTCACTGCATCGTTGTCCGGGACCATATGCTCGTGCTGCTACTCGCTGCAGTGATCGCACGCTGTCGTATCTCTGTTACCATGCATGACACATTGTTCCTCAACCCCGGGAACACAATGATGACCACGGTGATCAAGCGTCTCATTCTGCGATTATCCGGGACGGTGCTCTGTCTGAACCAGCAGGACCGGCTTCTGATCGAACGGTCCCATCCTGGCATCGCAGCGCACATCATCCGTCATGGTATCGAAGCAGTGGAACTCCGCGATTCCCCGAATGATTCAAAAACGGTCGTATTTGGGGGAGGAATCGGTGATCCGGTGAAAGGACTTGAGATCCTTGAACGTGCGTGTCAGTCGATCACCCCCCGACCGGACTTGAGGATCTTCGGTCCCAATCCCCGAGGTGAACAGAACCCTGCATACTGCGGCGAGATGGAACGCATATCTTTTGCCGGACAATTGAGACAGGCCCGTGTCACCGTAGTGCCAAGTCGGTATGAGTCTTTCAGTATGATCGCGTTGGAGTCGATGTCATTGGGTGTTCCAGTGATCCTTACGGACCGTTGTGGGATCGCCGATCATCTGCGCACAATGGAAGATTGTATCGTTGTCCCGTACGGTGATGTCGCACGGTTATCCGATGCACTGCGGTTGCTGCTGGAGAATGATGCACTGTGGATGACCATCAGCAGGAACGGAAGCAGAACAGCGGAAACATTCCGGTGGAATACGGTGATGGCCGAATACCGCACGATCTTCAACGCTATCCTGTCCGCCAAAGAGGTGCAAGTGTGATCATCGCTTTGGCAGAATCCATGAAGCAGCTTCGGTTCTTCTCGCGGTGGAATGCGGCGGTGGACTACCGTTTGTCTTCGGTTATGATGGTGACAGCAAAATATTCGATCGCACGTTCTGCACGTCAACAAGGGATCCCTGTTCATCTCGTTGCTGCCCGAAGCGCGGCCCATGATCCTGTCCCCCTGCACGATACGATCGACGTCATTCAAGGTGAGTTCTCGGAGTCCGAGGCATCTGCCTACTATCATGCCTTCGCCACAACGCTGCGCCGGCTGACCGATTCCGGTACAGTGGATTTGGTGACGGTGTGGGGGGGAGGGAATACGGTTGCGGCGCGGGCGATGACCGATGGTGCAGCGGCAGCCGGTATTCCGCGGTTATTCATCGACCGGAGCAGCATTCCCGGGATGCTGTTCGCCGATCCGGAAGGGACGAATGACCGCTCCTATCTCTACTCTCACACCGCACTCCTTGATGCTCACGATCCGGACGAGCGGGCATACACTGCCGTCATCGGCCGGTTTCAGGATACGTCCGCCGTCGTGACCAGCGATCGGGACCACGATAAGAACTGGCTGTTGCCGATCGACATTATTTCCTCTTTCCGACAGGGTATCCCCTACCGCGGAATCCGCGGACTTCTTCGTTCATTGATCGCTTCATTCACACGTCCGCCATCGGATCTTCTCAGTGGCGGGTCCGAAGTTCCCAAGCGCTTCATCCTCTTTCCACTGAGCCACTCGTATGAGTATGAACGATCACCGGCCGGTTTCTCGATGGTCCTCGACGGGATCAGCCAGGGACGTGCGTTAAGCCGTGAGCACGGGATACCGCTGCTGATCACATTCCATCCGGATGAATCAGACCGGCGGTTCATCCACTCGGTACATCAGGCAGGAGGTCCGGATGGGATACTCTATTCCCGGATCCCTTCACGATTCCTTTTGACTTCTGCCGTCACGGTCATCGCCCATCAGACCGGAGCAGCATTGGAGGCGATGGTGATGGGGATCCCGGTGGTGCATCTGGGAAGGTCCATCTACGCACTGCTCGATGAGCGGAAGCTCAGGAATTTCATCACCCGGTATCTTCTGCCCATCGATCCGAAGAGCACACAGCCGTTCACCGCTGACGAAGTGAGGGCGTTGAAGGAAAGGTCGGTGTTACAATGATCTCCGTGATCATGCCGACCTATAACTGTGCCTCCACCATCCGGCAGGCGATCACCAGCATCCTTCGGCAATCTGTCACCGAGTTCGAATTGCTTGTTCTGGATGACGGATCGACCGACGGTACACGGTCGGTCGTCGAAGCAATGGATGATCCCCGGATCGTGTATATCCCACTGCCGCATATCGGCTTCACGGCAGCACTGAACACCGGATTGTCGAGCGCTCGCTTTGAAATCATCGCACGGATGGATGCTGATGATCTCTCCCTTCCGCACAGATTCGAACGTCAACTGGAAGTGCTGCAGCGGTCGCCATCCAATGCGATCGTCTCCTCGTGGTATGCGATGGTGTCCG
>JAVBYA010000401.1 GCA_030824295.1 Bacteroidota bacterium | reverse complement strand
TACCAGAACATGAATTACGCCCTTACTAATGTCAAAATAGTTACGCCGTTCCGCATCGTCGAGAACGGCACCATCGTCATCTCCGGCAAGCAGATATCCAACATGGGGAAGACCACCGATGTGGTGGTCTCCAAGGACATCCCGGTCCACGACCTGAAAGGGATGACCGTCACCCCAGGTTTCATCGATCTGCTCGTCCATGGCGGCGGCGGCAAAGGCTTTGCGGATGACAGCGATGAGTCGATCAAGATCATCTCCGACTTCTTCTTCTCCCACGGCACCACCGGCATGCTCGCCTCGCTCTTCAGCAAGAAGATCGACCTGCTCAAGAACGATGTGAACCGCATCGCCTCGTATGCCGAGAACCATAAGGACTCCAACATCTGGGGGATCCATATGGAAGGACCGTTCATCAATCCGCTGATCAAAGGGGCGCACAAGATCGAGTATCTGTGGGAACCGAACGTGGCGATGTGGAACGAGCTGAATGCTTCCGCCCGCGGTTCCATCAAGATCATGACCATTGCGCCGGAACTGCCGGGGAACATCGACGTGATCCGCGCCGCGGCGAGCCAGGGGGTCGTTCCTTCCATCGGACACACGCTGGCGCTCTATGAGGATATCGAAAAAGCGATCGACAACGGCGCGGCACACGTAACGCACATGTTCAATGCCATGCGTCCGTTCCATCACCGCGAGGCCGGCATCATGGTCGCCGCGCTGCTCCGGAACGAACTGAAAGTGGAACTCATCGCCGATGCCGTCCATGTTGACCCGATCGTGATGAAACTGCTCCATAACATCAAAGGGAGCGGCGGAATCATCCTGGTGACCGATGCGATCCGCGCATCCGGCATGCCGGACGGTGACTATCACTTCATGGACCAGAAGATCATCGTCAAGGACAAACGGGCATATCTGGAGAACGGCACCACGCTCGCCGGCAGCACGCTCACTATGGAAGAGGCGGTCCGCAACATGGTCAAACTTGTCGGCGTCCCGATCACCGATGCTGTCCGCATGGCCTCGCTCAACGGCGCCAAAGTGCTCGGACTGGAACATCAGAAGGGGATCCTCGCCGTCGGCAAGGACGCGGACCTGGTCGTGATGGATGATGATTTCAACGTTCACGCCACCATCTACGAAGGGACCATCAAATTTCAAAAGGATGGAATCCTCACCAAGAAATAATTCCGCTCTTTTTTGCGACAACGAAACACCACGACCCCGGACCTCCGGGGTTGTTTTTTTGTCTGGACGGGATACCATCCCAGCATAGACGGTGAGCGTCACCGATACTATATCACTTTTTTAAGGTGACGCTCACCATCATATGATTCACGACCCAGGGATAAATCCCTGGGCTATGGGATTTTAATGAACAATTCCGGTTACAGGTGAACGAAACCTTGCGAAAGTTGACGATTGATTGCGTTGTAACCTTCGCAAGGGTTTTCTAGATCGACTCTGGAGAGTCGATCAACATTTCATTCCTTTGCGTTCTTTGCGAACTCTGCGGTATTGTTGTTGCCGGCGTAAACGCCGGTCTTCCGGACTTGGTCTTCCCTCGAGTTTTGTACGATCTCTCATCCATCCTTTTTCCAATTCTTTGCGACTTTGCGTCTTTGCGTGAGATTTTCCTGAATTGTCATCATTCAATCTTCCGGATTACCACCACTCTCTAATCAATAGTTCCATTTCTCTTCTGCGTTATTCTGCGGTGATCTGCGATTTCTGCGGGACGCTTTTTTCTCTGACTTGTCACCGTTCAATCCTCCGGAATACCACCATTCTCAAATCATTGGTTTCTTATCTTTCTGCGATTTTCTGCGTCAATCTGCGTCTTCTGCGGGACATTTTTACGTATTTCATAAATTATTATTGACATTCCCCCAATTCAACCTTATATTTTAAGAAATAATGATGTATAACCTAAAAGAATAAGGTTGAACCATGAATTCACTGCATCAATTGGACGATATCGACATCATGCTGATCGATATCCTCCAGAAGAACGGCCGAACCCGCCGCAACGATCTTGCGCAGGCGGTCGATCTCAGCATCCCCTCCGTCAGCGAACGGCTCAAGAAACTGGAGGAGAACGGCATCATCATCGGCTATACCGCCTTCGTCGATCCGAAGAAGGTCGGCAAGGATATCACCGCATTCATCAATGTCACCGTCGATTCCTCCAAGCATTACAATTCGTTCATCGACCATGCAAAAGCGACGGATGAAGTGCTGGAGATCCATTCCGTCACCGGTTCCGGCACGCATCTCATCAAGATCCGGACGGAGAACACCTCCACACTCGAGAAATTGTTGTCCAAGATCCAGGCCTGGTCCGGTGTGGTGAACACCACGACCAGTATCGTCCTCTCCACGATGAAAGAAACGAACAAGATCAAGATCAATAAAACCAAATAGAAGGGACCCTATGAGCAAACAAGCGAAACCGGTATCGGCATACTTCGGCGAGAACATCTTCGACCTGACAAAGATGCAGCAGATGCTCCCCAAGAACGCCTACGAGAAGATCCTCAACGTGATCAACAAGAGCGAGAAGCTGGACCGCGATACGGCCAACATCGTTGCCATCGCCATGAAGGACTGGGCGATGACCAAAGGATGCACGCACTATACGCACTGGTTCCAGCCGCTCACCGGATTCACGGCAGAGAAGCACGATTCGTTCATCGACTATAACGACTCGGGCAAGATCATCGAAGCCTTCACCGGCAAGCAGCTCATCCAGGGCGAACCGGACGCATCGTCGTTCCCCTCGGGCGGCATCCGCGCTACGTTCGAAGCGCGCGGTTACACCATTTGGGACCCGACCAGCCCCGTCTTCATCATGGAATATCCGGAAGGGAACACGCTCTGCATCCCGACCGTGTTCGTGTCGTACACCGGCGAAACGCTGGACAAGAAAGCACCGCTCCTCCGTTCCATCGAAGCGTTGAACACCTCCGCCATGCGCATGCTGAAACATTTCGGCAACCCCGCATCCAAGGTCTTCTCGACCCTCGGCGTGGAACAGGAATATTTCCTGATCGACCGCGGATACTATAATGAGCGTCCCGACCTGAAGCAGACCGGACGCACCCTCTTTGGCAAGACCCCGGCGAAGCATCAGCAGCTGGAGGACCAGTACTTCGGCAACATTCCCGAACGTGCGTTCGCGTTCATGTCGGAGATCGAGACCGAATCGTACAAACTCGGCATCCCGCTCAAGACCCGCCACAACGAGGTCGCACCGAACCAGTTCGAAGTCGCGCCGATCTATGAGGATGTGAACATCGCCATTGACCACAACCAGATCCTGATGGACCTGATGGACCGCATCGCTCAACGTCATGACCTTGCAGTGCTGCTGCACGAGAAACCGTTCGCCAATGTGAACGGCAGCGGCAAGCATTGCAACTGGGCGCTGGGGACGGACAAAGGGGAGAACCTGCTCAATCCCGGAAAGACCCCGCAGTCCAACCTGCAGTTCCTGGTCTTCCTTGTGGCTACCATCAAAGCAGTGCACAAACATGCAAAGCTGCTCCGTGCCTCCATCGCCACGGCGCACAACGATCACCGTCTCGGCGCCAACGAAGCGCCGCCGGCTATCATCTCCGTCTTCCTCGGCGAGCTGCTCACGCGTGTACTGGAGGATCTGGAGAAGGGGAAAGTGACCACCGATACCGATCAGGCATGGCTCAACATCGGCATCGACAAGATCCCGGAGATCCCGAAGGACAATACGGACCGGAACCGCACATCGCCGTTCGCCTTCACCGGCAACAAGTTCGAATTCCGCGCGGTCGGCTCCAGCCAGTCCCCCTCGACCCCCATCACCGTGCTCAACACGGCCATGGCGGAATCGCTCGATGAGCTCCGTCTGCAGATCGAAAAAGGTATCGCTGCCGGTAAGGATCTCAACACCGCAGCGGTGGAAGTGCTCCGCAAGACCGTCATCGAATCCAAAAAGGTCCTCTTCGGCGGGGACGGTTACTCCGATGCATGGCACAAAGAAGCGGCCAAGCGCGGACTGCCGAACATGAAGACCTGCCCAGAAGCGCTCGCATCGTATCTGACCAAAGAGGCGGAACATCTCTTTACGAAGTACAAGGTCTACAACGAGCGGGAGATCGAGGCGATCTACCATATCGACATCGAGAACTACATCAAGCAGGTGGAGATCGAAGCGCAGGTTGCGAAGAGCATGGCGGTGACGTCATACTTCGCGGCAGCCACCACCTACATCACCGAACTCTCCCAGACCGTAAGCGGACTGAAAGCAGCGCTCGGCAAAGGGGATAAGGGAGCCAAAGCAGTGACCGGTGTGGTGAAGAACCTCTCCACACTCGTTGCGCAGCTCACGGTCGAAGTGGCCGGTCTGGAAAAACAGCTCCAGTCCGCCCGCAAGGTGGAGGATATCAAAAAGAAAGGGGCCGCGTATCTGGTGGTCCGAAAGCAGACCGATGCCGTCCGCGCCGTTGTGGATGGATTGGAAGAGATCGTTGCCGGCGACCTCTGGCCGGTGCCGAAATACTCGGACATGATCGTCGGTCTCTGATCGACGCCGTTCTGCCCGTTCCACCTCAGATCCCCGAAGGCCACTTCGGGGATCTGCATTTTAAATGACGGTGAGCGTCACCGGAAGAACAATTATCCATTGGTGACGCTCACCTTCACTACAGGTGACGCTCACCCTCAATTAATCTTCAACCTTCGCAAGGTTTCTTTACCTGCAGCCGGCATGCTTCATCCCGGCCTTGAATATTGTGAATCCACACCGCAGAGTTCGCAAAGAACGCAGAGTTTAAGGAAAGAAAAGAAGGGAAGAAGAGCCTGCCGACCATAAAGTTGATCGACTCTCCAGAGTCGATCTATAAGGGTGACGCTCACCCTCAATTCGGATATTAAGTGATGAGTTGCTCAATTGAGAGTTCTTTTTTACATTGACCGAAGCGAGGGATTTTACGGAGAGATGGAGGAAGTTTTTATTACTCGGAGAGGATACTCAGTCCATTAGGCTACAGACCACCGGCACCAGAATCATTGTATCAGCTTCGGATTGTCAACCTGCCTGCACCAAAGGTGTCCCTTCGGGACCGGCAGGCAGGTGCCTGAGGCGGAAATACTAAACTAAGCGTTGGCACATTATGTGGTGACAGGTCAACATTATGGGACTTAGATTTCCGGGTGAACCATATAACACAAATATTTTGAATGTTGCTCATAATGAATCTATGAAGCTTTTGCCTTTGCCCGAAGTGAGAGTAACACCATTTGATGGTGAATGGCGAATACAGCAAATTAAATATTTCAACAATCAATTATTTATTAAAAAGTTGAAATACCTTG
>JAVBYA010000251.1 GCA_030824295.1 Bacteroidota bacterium | reverse complement strand
TCACGAGCTGTTCCTTCAGGAGTGCTTCCCCTTCGGCGATCTCTTTGGGATCGGTCGGGTGGAAGGCGCGGTAGACGAGCATCTTGCCGTCCGGTGAGAAGAAGGCGCCGCCGTCGTATCCTTTTTCGTTGGTGATACGGCGGACGTTGGAGCCATCCGCATTCATGATATAGATCTCAAGATCACCGTCGCGGGAGGAAGTGAACACGATCTCTTTTCCGTCCGGAGAGATGGTCGCTTCGGCATCATAACCGTCCGTTGCTGCAAGTTTCTTCGGTTTGGAACCATCCGCATTCGCCACATAGATGTCGTAGGCATTGAACACGCCCCACACATATCCTTTGGAACGGTCCGGGTTGGGGGGACAGTCATCATCATCGTCGTGCGTGGAAGCATAGACTATCCGTTTCCCGTCCGGGAAGAAATACGCGCAGGTGGTCCGTCCGTCGCCGGTGCTGACCAGCTTGGAATTGGAACCGTCGATATTCATGGTGAAGATCTGATCGCAGGCGAATTTATCCTTGGTCGCCTGGTAGATCAGCTGTTTGCCGTCCGCGGAGAAATAGGCCTCGGCATTGGAACCGCCGAACGTGATCTGGGTGAGATTGGTCAGCCGCCGCTCGGATTGTGCCAGGAGGGAGGAGGCAAGGACCAGGAACATGAGAAGATGCTTCATTGTTACTCCTTGTGGGTTCGAAAGGGATGATAAGCGGAATAATTTAGCGATTACTCGTTGCCGAAGCAAGGATTGTCTATCCTCCTCGGTGAAAAAATCGTATATTATCCTATTGAATTCGGGTTTTTGAACTCACCGGTCATTTGACAATCGTTAAAGGTCATTGAGCAATGCACAAAGGTTCGATCGCACTTCATCGCTTCGCCCAATTCACCGCCGCCAGTACGTTCATGCTGATCTTTCTGGGAGGATTGGTGACGAGCACCGGTTCCGGACTTTCCGTACCGGATTGGCCGACCACGTACGGAGAGAATATGTTCACCTATCCAATCGACAAGTGGGTGGGTGGTATCAAATATGAACATGGTCATCGTCTCTTCGCATCGTTCGTCGGATTTCTGACAGTGATCCTTGCTGTGTGGCTCGGTTTCAAAGAAGAGCGGAAGTGGGTCCGCATGTTGGGATACGCAGCACTCGCCGCTGTCAGTTTTCAAGGTTTGCTGGGAGGTTTGACGGTGCTGTTCCTTCTGCCGACCGCCATTTCCGTTGCGCATGGAATGCTCGCTCAGTCGTTCTTCTGTCTCGTCTCCAGTATCGCTCTCATCACCTCGCCGTGGTGGAAGCGCACGACCGAAGGGATCACGGTTGAGACCATCCGCCCTGTATTCCGTTTCGCTGTTGCCGCTTTGATCGTTGTCTTCATTCAGCTTCTCTTCGGTGCATTGCTCCGCCATACATACTCGGGACTTTCCATACCGGACTTTCCGCTCGCTCATGGTCAGCTCATCCCGTCATTCTCCGACGAATCGATGGCAGCATACAATCAGCATCTCATCGATATCGGCATCAAATGGAAAGGGGATGTTCCCGTCCAGGCGTACCAAATCTTCATTCATCTGCTCCACCGTTATTGGGCGTATGCCGTGGCAGTGATCGTCTTCATGCTTGGCTATCGAATGAAACGGTCCGCTGCAGTACCCAAGCGGCTGAACTCCGTCGGGACGTTCCTGATGTCCCTCATTTCGCTGCAGTTCACCCTCGGTATTCTGACGGTCCTCACCCGGAAGGAGTATATCATCACCTCGCTGCATGTGGTGATCGGAGCGCTGGTGCTCGTCACATGCTGTGTGACCGTAGTGGCCTTGATGCGTCTTCGCTGGCTGGCAATGCCGAAAGGCAATTAGGATAGGGGAATGGAAGAACGTCCGCAAATATTAGAGAACAGGGGGGCAACGGAACGGTCCGTTGTTCATTTCGTCCGGGATCTCTGGCTTCTCATGAAGCCGGAATTGACCCTTCTGTCCGTTTTTACGTCCTTGGGTTCTGCCTATCTCGCCATCGGTCTTCCGGATGTCTCCCAACTGATCATTTTCCCTCTTTTGGCCGTCGGAACCCTGCTCGTAGGCGGCGGTTCCGGTGCGTTGAATCAGTATCTGGAGCGGGAGTATGACTCGCTGATGAAACGGACCGAGAAACGTCCGGTGCCGGATGGACGTGTGACACCCGCGGAGGCTCTTCTTTTTGGTGTGCTGACCGCGATCACCGGCATCATCATCCTCTCCTTCATCAACATATTGACCGGCTTCCTGGCAGCACTTACGCTTGCGACCTACATCTTCCTGTATACGCCGCTCAAAAGGATCTCGACCATCTCCACCATCATCGGTGCAATTCCCGGAGCGCTTCCAACGCTCATCGGCTGGGCGGCGATACAAAATTCACTTTCGTATCAGTCCTTAACCCTTTTCGCAATATTGTTTTACTGGCAGATGCCTCATTTCTATTCTATCGGTTGGTTGTACCGGCATGACTACCAGAAAGCAGGATATCGGTTGCTGACGAGCGTCGATCCGTCAGGTCTAAAAGTCTCCCGCGCGGTTATTCTGAACCAGCTGATGCTCGGTGTCGTTTGTCTTTCGCCGTATATGGTCGGGATCGTGGAAGAGGGTTTCCTCTACGTTTCTGCTGCCGTCAGTCTTTCATTCCTTCTTTTTGGCATCCTGTTCACCAGGAATGTCCGGACAGATGCTTCCGGAGCATGGGCCCGCACCCTGTTCTTCTCGTCCTTGTTCTATCTGCCGATCATCTTCTCCGCCATGATCATCTTCAAGATCCATCATCAATGAATTGAACCGCTAAGGACCGCAATGGGCTACGAATTCCTCTCCACTGTGAACGCAGCATTGAATCTCACCTGCCTTGCATTCCTATTGAATGGATACCGGCATATCAAAGCCGGCAGAAGGGATGAACATAAGCGTTCCATGCTGCTGGCATTCGGAACGTCGGGACTTTTCCTGATAAGCTACCTTATCTACCATGCAAAGGTCGGTTCCGTCCCGTTTCAAGGGGTAGGTTGGATCAGACCGGTCTATTTCGTTATTCTGATCTCGCATATCATTCTTGCGGCGATTATCGTTCCGATGGCAGTGGTGACGGTGCTGAGGGGATGGAAGGGGAAGTTTGAACTCCACAAGAAACTGGCCCGCTGGACCTTTCCCGTGTGGGTGTATGTTTCGGTGACAGGAGTGGTGGTGTACCTGATGCTCTACCATCTTGTGTAGCGGATGGCAGAGCATTCGTGCAGTGGGAAGAACAACAGAAGAATGCGACTAAGTCATTGAAAAGATTATCTCTCGCACCAATGTAGTGAAGTCGGTTTTCACTCTGTTCGCCGTCTCTGTGACCTCGGCATGGGAGAGTTTGGTATCGGAGATTCCTGTTGCCATGTTGGTGATGCAGGAGATTCCCAGGACGGACATTCCGGATTGATGCGCCGCCATGATCTCCGGAACAGTGGACATCCCGACGGCATCTGCACCAAGCGTTGCCATCATCCTGATCTCGGCCGCGGTCTCATACGTTGGTCCCTTCGTCCAGCAGTAGATCCCTTCCTTCGTTTTGATCCCATTTTTCAGTGCCACGGTCTTTGCCTTTTCCAGCAATGCCGGCTCCATCGCCGGCGTTGTCCGTTTATGCAGGATAGTATTAATGCTCTCATTACCGATCAGCGGGTTCTCTCCGGTCAGATTGATATAGTCCTGGATGAACATCAGCGTCCCCGGATCGTAGAGCCGGTTGATACCGCCGGCAGCATTCGTCACGATGAGACTCTTCGCTCCAAGTCCTGCCGCAACGCGGATCGGATGGACAACCTTCTGCACATCATTGCTTTCATATAAGTGTACACGTCCTTGAAATACAATCAGTTGCTGGGATTTCCTTGAACCATCTTCGATCGTTCCAAAGATGATCCGCCCGGCATGTCCCTGAACGGTGGAGGCAGGGTAATTGGGGATCTCGGATGTGGAGACGATCGTTGGACGCTGAACCTGATTGCCGAAATCACCGAGACCGGAACCAAGGACCACTGCCAGTGTCGGGGCAGCGGTGATCTTCGAACGGAGGAATTCAAGTGAATCGTTAAGGGCTGTTTGTGTCATGGCAGATAAAAAAAGCTGCGGCGTAATTGCCGCAGCGCTGGGATCATGGATCAACCGATGAGAATGCCGGCGATCGTGGCGGTCATCAGGGTCGAAAGAACTCCGCCGAGGACTGCACGCAATCCAAGCGACGCGATATCCTTCTTCCGGTGAGGTGCCATCGGAGCGATGCCGCCGATCTGAATAGCGATAGAGGAGAAATTGGCGAATCCGCACAGGGCATAGGTTGCCATCATGACGCCTTTCTCGCTCATCACGCCGGTTTTCAACAGTGTGGCAAGGTCAAGATAGGCGACGAACTCGTTCAGAACGATCTTTGTCCCCAGCAGACTACCGAAATGGAAGGCATCATTCCACGGCACTCCGATGGCGAAGGCAACAAACTGAAGGATGGAACCGAAGAGGAACTGCATGGAAAGGGTCTGTCCGAAGTTCGCCTGAAGGTATGCATTCAATCCTGTGATGTCCCCGACATACCCAAGCATTCCATTGAACATGGCGATCAACGCTATGAATGCCAACAACATACCGCCAACGTTCAAAGCAAGTTGTAGTCCGTCAGATGCTCCGGTCGCAGCAGCTTCGATCACATTGGAGGCATTCTTTTCCACTTCCAATTTCACCGTCCCTTTGGTGACCGGTTCTTCAATTTCCGGATAGATGATCTTTGAAATGGCCAGTGAGGCCGGTGCTGCCATCGTGCTTGCCGCCAGAAGCTGGACGGCGAACTTCAATTGCGCTTCTGCCAACGGGATATTGTTAGCATCGGCGAAAGATTGACCAAGCATCTGGATGTAACTGGCCATCACTCCGCCGGCGATCGTTGCCATACCGCCGACCATCACCGTCAGCACTTCGGAATTGGTCATGGTGCCGATATACGGACGGATCAGCAGCGGCGCTTCGGTCTGTCCGACGAAGATATTGGCAGTATTGGAGAGCGATTCTGCTCCGCTGGTCCCGAGGACCTTCACCATCACTTTGGCCATCACGCGGACGACCGCCTGGAGGATACCCAAATAATAGAGAAGGGAAGTGAGGGCTGAAACGAAGATGATCGTCGGCAGCACCTGAAAGGCGAAGAAGAAACCTAATGAACTATCACCGGAATTGACGGCAAGATTACCGAACACGAACTGGGCACCGACGAGGGTATAATTGAGCAGTGCCACAACACCGGCGCCGATGCCGTCAATGACATCCTTCAAAAGACCGAGCGGCCAGAACCAGGAGCGGAGCGT
>JAVBYA010000343.1 GCA_030824295.1 Bacteroidota bacterium | reverse complement strand
TATTATATACATTGATTAATAAATGAACGGCGTTTATAATTATGGGTTCAGCTGAAAGAAAAGAGCGGGAAAAACATGAAATGCGGGAGCTGATCCTTTCCGCAGCAAAGAGCCTTTTCCTTAAGGAAGGGTTCGAACATGTGACCATCCGCCGTATAGCAGAAGAGATCGAATACAGCCCGGCAACGGTGTATCTGTATTTTGCTGATAAGGATACGATCCTTTGTGCGCTGCAGGAACTCGGGTTCCGCGAACTTTATAAAAAGCAGCAGGTGCTTGCCGTTATACAGAATCCCGCAGATCGGCTCCGGGCATGCGGTAAGATCTATATGGATTTTGCCATGGAAAATCAGGAATGGTACGACCTGATGTTCATCATGCGCGCACCGATGAAAGCATTCGATACTCCGGCAGATTGGAATTTAGGGAAAGATACCTATGACGTGCTTCGCGCAATCATCATTGAATGTATCGAGAAGGGTTATCTGAAAGCGAAAGATCCTCAGATCGCATGTTTCGCTCTGTGGTCTTTGATGCATGGTGTGGTTTCCATATTCATTCGTGACCGCGCACCAATGATCCCGAAGGAACATCGTGAACATGTCATCGACAGTATCCTCGATTTCACTATGGCTGAATTCCTGGAAAAGTAACACCCTTTTTTTTGCCCGTCCGCTAAACATTGTTCAGTATTAATACATCGTTCTTTCATCAACACATATATAAAGGAGTAATATGGTAACTCAGCGTAATGTGCTTGCGGCAAGCATGGCGGTGATCATGATTCTTTGGCAATCAACCGCGTATGCCTTCGCGATGAGCGATCCATCCGGCGCGACCGAAGGAACAACAAAAGGGAGCATCTCCGGTATCGTTGTCGATAAAGAAAGCAAACAGCCGATACCGAATGTGAGCATTCAGATCATCGGGACCGCTGTCGGAACAGCTACCGACACGGATGGAAAATTCACGCTCAAGAATATCGAAGAGGATGTGTATAAGCTGAAATACTCATCGGTAGGATACACGCAGTACATCGAAACGAATGTGCGAGTTGTACGGAACAAAACAACGGTGGTGAAAGAGATCGCGCTCGATGAACAAGCGGTGACCGGCGATGCAGTTGAGGTCACCGCTTCCGTATTCTCCTCCGACAATGTCTCCCCGGTAACGAACTATCACTATACCATGGAAGAGATACGCCGCTCTCCCGGTGCTACCGGCGATATCTTCCGTGCGATCGAAACTCTGCCCGGAGTCTCCAGCAGCGGCGGTGAGTTCTCGTCGTTCTCCGTTCGTGGCGGTAGTCCAAGGGACAATATCATCATCGTGGACAACATCCCGTTCGATAAAGTATCGCATTTCGACGGAGGAACGGAAGAACAAGAAGCGCAGGGGGGGAGGTTCAGTATCTTCACACCCGGAGTGATCGATGAAGCGAATTTTCAGGCGGGAGGATTCTCGGCACGGTACGGCGGGAAGAGTGCATCGTTCGTCGACCTGAAGATCAAGGAGGGGAACAGGGAATCCGCAACGATGAACGGCACGTATGATGTGATCGGCTGGGAAGCGAATTACGATGGACCGGTATATGTGCTGGCGTCAACATCCCTGCTGTTCTCTGCACGCCATCAGAATTTCAAGACCATCCTCGATATGACGGGTCAATCGGATCTTGGATATCCGAGTTTCACCGACGTTCTCCTCAAGACAAGCACGCAAGTGGATGCAAAGAATAAGATCTCCGTTCTGGGGATCTATTCACCGGAATACTTTGAACGGACCATTGACAATGTCTACGAGATCGACGGACAGGATTTCGACAACCAGCTTGCACGGTCGACCGATACGAAGTATCTGCTTGGACTGAATTGGAGAATGCTCACCGGTGCAGCCAGCGTGCTTGAGAATGCTCTCTATTACAGAGGGAATACGGCAGATTTCCGGAGAAGTAATTCGTATGTGTATCCGTACAACGGTACCGTCCCGGAAAAGGAAGACGCCTATGTGCGCGAGGAGTATTATCGGTACAACAGCGAGGAGAATGAGGTCGGTATCCGATCCCAATTCACCTATACACCTTCCTCCGTTTCGTCCTGGTCCTTCGGGATCCAGGCGAACACTACTTCATTCGATTATTCGGCGCGTCAGATCGAAGCGGAGACACTCTTCGTGTTCGGAGCCAATGATCACCGCCCGGATCCGTCGAAGAAGTTCATCATTCTCGATCCGGCATTCATCAACAGCGCGCTCTCATCATCCAGATCTGCCGGAGCGTTATTCGCGGAATACACATATTCCCCGAATGAAGTGCTGAAGTTCATCCCAAGCGTCCGGTATGAATACAGCGAATTCAATGCAAAAAGCTATGTTTCACCCAGGATCAGTGCAAGATACTTCATCAATGACCGGATGAAGCTGAGCGCTGCCACCGGGATCTATTATCAGCCTGTAGAGCTGCGGACCATCTCCCTGGATGTACGGAATGCACAGCTGAAGAACGAACGGGCGATACACTATATCGTCGGGATCACGACCTATCTTTCGGATGATGTGAAGTTCACAGCGGAACTCTATCACAAGGATCTCAATGACCTGATCGTGAAGACCGACCGGACCACGGACCTGCGCAGGAATGTCGGTACAGGACATGCACGCGGGATCGATCTCGGTTTGGTGAAGAAATTCACGGATCAATGGTACGGACAGATGAACTATTCGTTCTCTTCCAGCCTGCGGAATAACCATGACGGGCTCGGGGAATACCGCTCGGATTTCGATCAGCCGCACATCTTCAACATCCTTTTCGGATATGAGTTCGACAATGAATGGTCCTTCTCCACCAAATGGAAATATGCTACAGGCCGTCCGAAGGATTCCTACATCATCAATACGAATGTCTTCAACGATCCGGCGATGATGCGCTATTCCAAAGAGATCACCGGAAATAATACCGGCCGGCTGCCCGATTTCCATACATGGAACGTCCGGGTCGATTATCGCAAGCAGCTCGGAGATGTTGCGATCGTGGCATTCCTCGACATACTGAATCTGTATAACCGTCTGAATGTGAACGAGGAACGGTTCATCGAGACGACCGGCACGATCGATCCGAAAGGTTTTCAGATCCTTCCTTCCTTCGGAATGAAACTGGAATTCTAACCGCTCTTCGACCGTAGCCCGAAGACCAGATCAAAGACAATATTATCCTTTGGTGATATATAAATAGAGGATCGAATGAAAGAGCAAAAAAGTGAACTCCATGTTATTTTCGGCACTGGACCGCTCGGAATGGCGGTCATGGAAGCAGCGTTGATCAAAGGACACCGCATACGAATGGTGAACCGATCCGGGAAAGCGAATGTTCCTGCTTCCGTGGAATGTGTAGCGGCGGATCTTCTTGGTAATGACAGTATCCTTCATGCTGTTCAGGGTGCGGACTGTGTCTATCAATGCGTCAATCCGCCGTACAATCGATGGCCGCAACTGTTTCCGCAGATGCAGCGTATCATTTTCTCGGCTGCAGCATCTGTCGGTGCGCGGGTGATGATCGGTGAGAATGTCTATATGTACGGCGACACAAAAGGAGAACCGATGACGGAGGATTCCCCCTATGCTGCAGTGACACGAAAAGGATCGGTTCGTGCACGGATGGCTGAAGAGGCGATACGTCTGCATCAGGAGGGGAAGGTCCGGATTGTCATCGGGCGGGGTTCAGACTTCTTTGGACCGGGTGTGCTGCAGTCCAGCCTGGGTGAACGGTTGATCGGTTCTGCGGTGAAAGGAAAGCGAGCATCGCTCATCGGGAACATGGACATGCCGCATTCATTCACGTATATTAAAGACTTTGGCAGCGCACTGGTGGAACTTTCCTCACGGACGGAATCGTTCGGGAATTGCTGGCATGTGCCGACCGCAGCTCCGCGTACGCAACGTGAAGCGGCGGAGCATGTATTTTCTCTGCTCGGTAAAAAAGCTGTCTATTCGGCCATGGGACCGTTCATGATGCGGCTGGGAGGTCTGTTCATTCCGGCTGCAAAGGAGACGGTCGAAATGATGTATCAATTCGAACAGCCGTTCATCGTTGATTCATCAAGGATCGAGCGGACATTCGGTCTTACAGCGACGCCGTTCGCTGAAGCTCTGCGGACGACCGTGGATTGGTATCGGTCAAGAACGGAGTAACGTACCATCGGAACAGTTCACTGCTCCGATCAACATATACCACGAAAGAGATTCCATGAAACTATCATTCTTCTTCCTTCTCTTCGTTCTGCTGCTCGGTGCGCAGGAGAAGGAACGCACCGGCACCATTCAGGGACAGCTCGTTGACGGCACGACGAACCAGCCGCTCCTTGGAGCGAACATCATCATCGTGGAACGGCCGAACTCCGGCGCCGCGGTGGACGGTTCGGGCTCTTTTTCCATCTCGAATGTGCCGGTCGGCGAATACAGCCTTCGGGCGACCCTCATCGGTTATCAGCAAACCGTACTGACGAATGTTGTTGTCTCGACCGGACGCAGTACCAAAGTGAAGATGCGGATGAATGAAGAGGCGGTGGTGGTGGGAGGCGTGGAGGTGAAGGCGGACTATTTTGCGAGCGAAGGGAGTATCTCGCCGGTCTCGACCATCGGACTGAACGGAGCGGAAGTCAAGCGTTCCCCCGGCTCTGCGATGGACATGCAGCGCATCGTGCAGAACCTGCCGAGCGTGGCGAACAGCAACGATCAAAGCAATGAACTGATCGTGCGTGGCGGATCGCCGGATGAGAATCTGACGGTGATGGACCATATCGAGATCCCGACGACGAACCACTATCCCAACCAATTTAATTCCGGCGGACCGATCAACATGGTCAATGTGGATCTGATCGAGGATATCCGGTTCTCCACCGGCGGATTCCCGGCCAATTACGGGGACAAGCTTTCCTCGGTCATGGACATCTCGCTGCGGGAAGGGGATAAGGACCGGACGTTCGCCGGGAGCGGACTCGCCCATTTTGCCGGGGCCGGCGGGGTGTTCGAAGGAGGATTCGCCGGCGGCAAGGGGACCTGGATCTTCTCCGGAAGACAGAGTTTTCTGGAGACGCTGGACCAGATCGTCGGCATCACCGCATTGGGGATCACGGCGATCCCGAAGTACTATGACCTGCAGTCCAAGGTCACATACGAGCTCTCTCCGTCGCAGAAACTCATCGTGAACGGCATCTACGGCGATGACCGGATCCTCATCGAAGGGGAACCGGAGGAAACGAACGATCAAAAGAGGAATGTACACGATTCCACCGGAGTGGAGAATGTGGATGTCGTCACCCGGCAGTTCGCTGCCGGAGTGACGCTTCGTTCCTTATACGGAGCGGAAGGATATT
>JAVBYA010000076.1 GCA_030824295.1 Bacteroidota bacterium | reverse complement strand
TACAATGAAGAAATCGATCATCTATACGGCGGCTGCGGTCCTGATCCTGGGTTCGACCACCGGTTATTATTTTTATTCCAAGAGCGATGCGGAAGAGATCCAGTTCCGCTACGAGAAGGTCTCCCGCGGCGATATGCAGGTGGTCGTCACTGCCACCGGAACGCTGAGCGCGGTCCGCACCGTGCAGGTCGGTTCGCAGGTCTCCGGCACCTTGCAGAAAGTGAATGTGGACTTCAACGACAAGGTCTCCAAAGGGGAGATCGTGGCGCAGATCGATCCGACCTTCCTGGAAGCGAGCGTGCGCGATGCTGAGGCGAGCCTGCAGCGGACGACAGCGCAGTACAACGAAGCGAAGCGGAGCTACGAGCGGATCAAAACGCTGGTGGAGAAGAATCTTGCATCGCAGGCGGATTATGATGCGGCCATGGCGCAGTTCGAAGCGAACGATGCGGCACGGAAACAGTCCGTTGCACAAGTGGAGCGGGCAAAGATCAACCTCCGGTATGCCACCATCAAATCCCCGATCGACGGCGTGGTGATCTCGCGCGCAGTGGATGTCGGACAGACCGTTGCGGCGAGTCTCTCCGCTCCGACACTCTTCACCATCGCCAACGACCTGACCAAGATGCAGGTGCAGGCGAATGTGGATGAAGCGGATATCGGCAAGGTGGAAGAGCAGCAGGATGTCACCTTCACCGTTGACGCGTACCCGGAACAGACCTTCCGCGGGAAGGTGCGCCAGGTGCGTCTTTCCCCGAAGGTGGAACAGAACGTGGTGAACTATACGGTGATCATCGATGTGCCGAACCCGGACCTGAATCTGATGCCCGGCATGACGGCAACGGTGACCATCCTGATCAACCGGAAGGAAGCGGTCCTGCGCGTGCCGACCGTCGCACTTCGCTTCAATCCTCCGGAAGAATACATCGAAACGCAGAGGGATACAACGCAGCAGGGCGGCGGAGGTGATTCTGTACGGAGCGAACGCCGCCGGCAGTTCGGAGAGCGGATGCAGCGTGAAGGAGGAGGTCCGGGCGGCGGTATGGGCGGAGGCGGAGGAGATCCGCAGGCGATACAGCGCCGGATGCAGCAGCGCGGCATCAACCGCATCTGGGTGATGAACGAACGGAAGAAACTGGAACCGGTGATGGTGCGGACAGGGATCTCGGACGGAACGTTCACCGAGGTCGTGCGCGGGAGGATCGAAGAGGGGAAAGAGATCGTTGTCGGGACCATCGCGCAGAAGCCGCAGTCAGCGCAGAGTTCGTCGCCGTTCAATCAGCAGCGGAACACCGGCGGCGGCGGAATGCCGCGGCGCTTCTGACCGAAGCGGATAAAATTTCCCGATCGAACGTACACTGAATCATTTTTTTGCAGAACCGGTCCTATGGGCATTCTCGATATCTTTGATATAGCCGTCAATTCGCTCACGCGCAATAAAGTGCGTTCGTTCCTGACGATGCTTGGCATCATCATCGGCGTCGGTGCGGTGATCGCAATGATGGCCATCGGCACCGGTGCCCAGCAGAACATCAAGCAGCAGATCGCCTCACTCGGTACGAACGTGATCCTCATCTTCCCCGGCTCCTTCAATCAGGGCGGGGTCCGCTCCGGCACAGGAACCTCCGCATCCATCACCCCGGAGGATCTCATCGCCATTCAGACGCAATGTCCGTCCGTGGCGCTGGCAAGTCCTTCCGTACGGGACGGCGCACAGATCGTCTACCAGGAACAGAACTGGCGCGCCAGTGTGATCGGCGCGACGCCCGAATATTTCGCCATCCGCAGCTGGCCGGTGGCGAGCGGTCAGTACTTCACGGAGGCCGACGTGCGCGGTGCGACCAAGGTCTGTGTGATCGGTCAGACGATCGCGGACAACCTGTTCAAAGGAGCGGACCCGGTCGGTTCCATCATTCGTATCAAAAAAATGCCGTTCAAGATCGTCGGTGTGCTTTCGATGAAAGGACAATCCGCGCAGGGAACGGACCAGGACGACATCATCATCGCGCCGTACACCACGGTGCAGAAGAAGATGACCGGACAGACATACCTCGGCAGCATCCTCGCCTCCGCTATATCGGAGGAGGCGATGCCCGATGCACAGAGCCAGATCACCGAACTTCTGCGTGTCCGCCATAAACTCCAGCCGTGGGACGAGAACGATTTCACCGTGCGGAGCCAGACGGAGATCGCCACCGCGGCGCAATCCACCTCGCAGGTGCTGACGATTTTGCTTGCATCCATCGCATCAATTTCCCTTATTGTCGGCGGCATCGGGATCATGAACATCATGCTCGTCTCGGTGACCGAACGAACCAAAGAGATAGGGATCCGTATGGCGATCGGTGCGACCGGTCATAACATTCTGATGCAGTTCCTCATCGAAGCAGTGGTGCTCAGTCTGCTGGGCGGACTCATCGGTGTGCTGCTCGGAGTGGTCTCATCGAGTCTCATCTCGGCGCTTGCCGGATGGACCACGATGGTCTCACCGGCATCCATCATCCTGGCCTTCGCATTCTCTGCAGCGGTCGGTATCTTCTTTGGACTCTATCCCGCCCGGAAGGCGGCCCAACTGAATCCTATCGACGCGCTCCGGTACGAATGACCTCACACCACATCACGTTCATCCTCAATCCTGTTGCGGGACGCGGTAAAGCCAGGCATATCCATGCTGCGCTCCGTTCCGCACTGGAACAATCCACACTCAATTATACGTTCCAGGTGACGAATGCACGCGGTCATGCCACGGAACTTGCCAAAGCGGCCAGTGCGGAATCGTCCGTCGTTGTCGCTGTGGGGGGTGACGGTACGGTGAACGAGGTCGCTTCCGGTCTTGTCAATACGAATGCGGCGCTGGCGGTGATGAGCGAAGGGTCCGGCAATGATTTCGCACGCATGGTCAATGCTCCGTCCGATCCGGCACATCTCATCCGGCTGCTGCACGAACCGGTGATCGGCAACTACGATGTCGGCGCCGTGAAGATGATGCATGGGGACGGAGAGATCACCCGGCGGTTCTTCTTCAATTCCATCGGACTTGGTTTCGATGCCGCCGTCGCGCGGAAGGTGAGCGCCATCAAATGGATGCGCGGTATCCCGCTTTATCTGACGGCGCTCCTCCGCACGCTCGCAGGATACAAGCCGCACTACTTCACCGTCCGCGTCAACGGCGAACACTGGCAGAAATACTACTTCCTGATCTGTGTGGGGAACGGCAAGTGGGAAGGGGGAGGGTTCAAACTGACGCCGAATGCTGTGCCGGATGACGGCAAGTTCGAAGTGTGCGGTGTGACCGGCACGTCCATCATGAAGATCCTTCCGATACTTCCCTCGGTGATGACCGGGACACATCTTGGAAAGAAGAACATCGAATCCTTCGAAACGAAGGATCTGTTCATCCAGAATCCGGACGGTTTTCCGGTGCACGGCGACGGCGAGATCTTCGGCTGGCAGGTGATCCGTGCCGAAATATCGCTGCTGCCCGGCGCACTGAGGGTGGTGCTCCCTCACAAAGCATGATTTTTGTGCCGATCGTCTCTTGCCTTCCACCGGAAATACTCTATATTGACGGGACTTATTCGAGACACTATGCCGCCACCGAGCAACCGACATTCTTCGCACAATGATGATATCCGCCGCTACGTGCTGCAGCGCGACAAGAAGTGCTGCCAATGGCCCGGCTGCGGAAGTGCGTCCGGTATCGATGTGCTCTTCCTGATCGAAACGGAGAACGGTTCGCCGGCACAAGGGGAGACTCTCTATAAGAACGGCGTGACCCTCTGTCCGAAACATATGGATATCGTGAACCTGCACGATAAGGCGTTCGGTCCCCTCATCTTCGATCTGATCCAGCTGGTGGAGTTCGAACGGGATCTGGACCGGACAGAGCGGACGTACAAGGACATCCTCAATAAATAAGCGCAGCACCGGCGGCTGCATTGAACAACACCGGCATTTTTGTTATACTGTATCCGTCCGCACCACCGGACGGATTTTTTATTTATGGAGCATTGCATGCATATCGCGGATATCCTGAAACAACCGGCACCCCATTTCAGCTTCGAGTTCTTCCCGCCGAAAACGGAAGAGGCCTCCAAGGTCCTCTTCGATTCCATCAACGATCTGACCCCGTTGAAACCGTCGTATGTCAGCGTCACCTACGGTGCCGGCGGTTCCACCCGGCAGTTGACGCACGATCTGGTCGTCCGTCTGCAGAAGGAATCGCAGATAACCATGGTCCCGCATCTTACCTGCGTCGGTGCAAGCAAGGATGATATCCGCGGGATCCTGGAGAAATACGATGAGAACGGTATCCAGAATATCATGGCGCTCCGCGGCGATCCGCCGAAAGGACAAACCCAGTTCACCCAGACCGAGAACGGGTTCGCCTATGCAGCGGAATTGGTCTCGTTCATAAAAAAGAATTTTCCGAACATGGGTGTCGGTGTTGCCGGTTTTCCGGAAGGGCATCCGGCGACGCCGAACCGGCTGAAGGAGATCGACAATCTGAAAGCGAAAGTGGATGCAGGTGCGGATTATATCTGCACGCAGCTCTTCTTCCAGAACAGCGACTACTACGATTTCTGCGAACGGTGCGACATTGCCGGTATCAAGGTCCCGATCATCGCCGGCATCATGCCGGTTACGTCACGAAAAGGTTTCGCCCGCATGGCGGAGCTGGCACTCGGTGTCCGGTTCCCGGCGAAACTGCTCCGCGCCGTCTCCCGTGCGCAGGATGACGAGTATGTGGAGAAGGTGGGCATCCACTGGGCAACCGAACAGGTGCGCGACCTGATCGACCGGAACGTCGCCGGCATTCATTTCTATACACTCAACCGTTCCAAGCCGACGCTCAAGATCTACGATTCGCTCGGCATCACATCGTCCGACAGTCTGCGCCGCGCACCCGTACCGCTCTCTTGACCATTGGACGAATGACCGTGACCGATCCCCGCCGAATCATCGCTGAACAACTGATCGCCGTCGCGCACCGAGTGGATGCGCGCGGCCTCGTTGCCGCAACGGACGGCAACATCAGTGCACGGCTTCCCGGCGGGACGATCCTCACCACACCTTCCGGCACGAACAAAGGGATGCTCCGCGCAGAGGACCTTGTGGAAGTGACGATGGACGGTACCATTGTTTCCGGAAGCCGGCGTCCTTCCACCGAGATCAAGATGCACCTGTTCATCTACCGGCATCGTCCCGATATCCATGCGGTCGTTCATTGTCATCCTGTCCACGCCACGGCAATGGCCGCCGCGGGCATTGTGATGACACCGAATGTCTTCCCGGAAGTCGTCGTTGGACTCGGAGATGTTCCGCTGGCGCCGTATGCAACACCATCCACGGATGCGTTGGCGGAATCGC
>JAVBYA010000489.1 GCA_030824295.1 Bacteroidota bacterium | reverse complement strand
CTCAGTGCAGGCATTCCCCAATCCGTTCAACGGTGCAACAACATTCGTGTACTCACTAGAACGCACGTCCACAGTGAAAGCTACGTTGTATGATCTGCTGGGAAGGAACGTTGCTCTCGTGTTTGATGGTATCCAGGATGCAGGAATGCAGAGTGTTCGTTGGGATGCCGGGATATTACCAAGCGGAATGTATCTGCTGCGAATTTCGGATGGCCGCTCAGAACAGATCGGCAAGGTCATTCTCCAGCGGTGAACCATCACCGCTGCAGGAGCATCTTACCCAAAACGATCTTGCCGAGTGACGTGAGCTTATACAGATATACTCCGCTGGCCATTCCCTCAGATGCCTGGAAAACGCGTTCATGCGTTCCGGCTGACAACTCCTCCGACGTCAGCATTGCAATATGTCTCCCCAACAGATCGAACACTGATAGTTCCACATGACCGCTGACCGGCAGCGTGAACCGTATCGTTGTTGCGGGATTGAATGGATTCGGATAATTCTGATGAAGAGAGTATTGTTCCGCCACATTCCGTTCGCGTGCTACGGAAACAAGCGAGGAGATCGGAATGCGCGCACTCCAGATCTGATACATCCCGGTCCTGTTATCCATCCAGACCGGGATCAGCGTTCCGTTCACGCTCGTCAATGAGATATTATCCCCTTGATATCCTTGTCCTAATCCGCCGATCGCCTGCGGTTTGAAGTGACGATCGCTCACCGCATGGTCGCTCCATGATACTCCGCCGTCCGTCGAACGCGAGAGATAGACCCCGACCGAATCACTCGAAGTATTCCGATCATCATAATAGAGCACATTGATCCCGCCGCCGTCATCCACATGGATGGCCGGGAAGTATTGCACCTTCCCGTTGTTCACTGCATCAGCAGTGATGCGTGTTCCGGATGACCAGCTTATTCCCTTGTCCGTTGAACGATAGAAGACGATATCGGGGTCGTTCCCTGCCGGTGACTTCCCTTTTTGACCCGTGACGATATAGATCCATCCTCGGCGGGGGCCATTGCTCCTGTCCACATCCATCCTCGGCAGACCGTTCACACGGATATTCCCTTTTTGTGCGATGATCCCCTGCACGCCGTTGATGTCGATGGCGTTCTCGGTAACGCTCCATGCCGCGCCGCCGTTCGAAGAACGCGCGAACCCTAAGAAATCCTCCGTGAACGGGGACTGCGGGATGACACCGGCCCATGTAGCATACAATGTGCTGTCCGGACCCATTGTGATCTCGGCACCCTGACTTCTCTGGACCGGTGCGTTGATGGAGAATGGAGCGGTCCAGGTACCGCCATTCGATGTCCAGGAGATCTTCAGCGGGAACGGCGGAAGTAATTCCACATACGCTGTGTATGTACGCCCATAAAACGGACTCGAGGGGAATGCATCGGTGGTCATCGCCGCGCGGTCCTGCCGTTCGATACCGACAGTGGTTTGAGAAGACCACGTCTTGCCTCGATCTGTTGAGACATGTGCGTACAATCCATCCTGTGAACTGAGCCGGACAAGATGGAATCTTCCATCCTTATCGATGGAGATACCCGGATCCCCCTTATGGAAGACGATGGGAGCTCCGGTACACGTATCGTTCCCATACCAACTGATGCCGGCATCGGTGGAGACGTAGACACCTTCGCTGATGAATCCTGATGAAAGATTGATGGTGTTCGCACTGGAAAAAAGGACAGTAGGGTCACCGGGATGCCGCACAACAAAGACCTCCGTTTGCGCAATAGCGCTCGGATAGATCCGTTGGTTCGGTGCAACGGCAGGCTGAGCGGAAGCACAGTACACCGCAGCAACGAACAACATGAAGAAAGCTCGACCGGTCACAGCGTATACCCCAGGTTCAATGAAAGGAAATAATTCCTCGGCTCTCCTGCTTCATAATAATCCTTCCGGTCGTCCGAGTTGATGTTGATGAATGCCACATGCCGTCTATCCAAGATATTATTTATTCCGCACGAGACAAGAACATTCATTCGTCCAAGAACGATGTCCGTCCCCAACGACATTCCAACGATGCTGTAATCGGGAGAACGTGCCGCATTGGCATCGTTCACATACATCCCGGAGATGTAATTCACCGAGGTGCGCGCAAATCCTGTGATATTATCCGCGAGCATCGTCTGATAGGAAACGGCCGCTGACATATTATGTTTTGGAACGCTCGGGACCTCATTGCCGGAGAAATCCGCCTCGTTGACCACACTGCCGGTCAATGAGAGTGTTCTGGCAGAGTACGATGTATAGCTGAAATCAGAGAACGTATACGCAAGTTTCGTGGTCAGTCCGGTGATGATCGTAGAAGATACTCCCGCCTCAACACCCGTACGATTCGTCTCCGCAGCATTCCGGTAAAAGATGTCGGTGCCGATGGCGAACGGAACGATCTCATCCTTAATGCGGCTGTTGAAGAGCACCAATTCGAACCTTGATTGGGTGAACCAGTCACCCGGATTCATCACTGTCCCTTTCACACCGATCTCCGCATTGCGGGAATACTGCGGTTGGAGGTCCGGGTTGATGAGTTTAGGATAGTTCGAACTGAGAGGATAATTCTCCAGTTCATTCCCTGCCGGCGAATCGAAGGAATAACCATACGACGAATAGACCGCGATGGCCGGTGTGAATTTATAATTGAGCGAGACCTTCGGCGTGAACTCGGCGAATTCCCGGCGCGCATCACGGATACCGAGGTTCCTGTCCACCTGATCGAAGACCACCGCATCATGCCGGCCGGTGATCAGCAGGTCCATCCGATCCGGAAGTACTGAGACGGTCGCCGTGAAATATGCGCCGACATTGTCGATCGTTTCATCGGTCAGCAGGTCCACCGGCTCCCCTTTCACGCCGTTATAATTCTGGTACTCTTCGATCGGACCGTATTGATGGAACACATCGGCGCCAAGCGACAATTCCACCGGCAGACCGAACAGTTCGTTCTTGTGTATCCATCGGCCTGTTCCCCCGACCCCGTTCCGGTTGATGAACCGATAGGTGGCAGCCGTCCGTTCGAAATATTTGATCGTTCCGTATCCGGTCAATTCGAGTTCGTTGTTCTGTGAACCTCCGAATAGAGTATTGTAACGGATCCCAAGTCTCCCTTTTTTGGAGACCCGCATCGCATCACGTCCAAGGTCGCGGGGATTTCCCATGAACGGATCGGTATCGTACTGCTGCTGGGTAAGCGAACCGGGAAGGTTGATCCGTCCGTCAACGAAATAGAGTAGCAACGTCAATTTCGCACGTTCATTCGGATGCGTCTCATAGACAGAATTAACGATATTCCAATGGTCGTTACTATGCGGCCGATATCCGTCCGATGAATGATTCGTATAGGTCGTAAGGAACTTGTACCCATCCCCTTTGACCGCCAGTTTGAATCCATTGTTGTGGGAGGAGACTTCCGACGGGATCCCGAACGATGTATTGCCGATGAGGCCGATATGGTCCTCCTTGAATGAGGCGATATCATTGAACAGGATGATATGACTCTCCGTGAACTCGATGTCATTGATGAAGTTGATCACACCGCCCGGAGCATTAGTATAGAGCGATGAAGCATTGCCCTTTACGATCTCGATGCGGCCGACGGAATGGAAATCGATCGCTTCGATGCGGGTCTGACCGTCCGGTTCCGATTCCGGGATATCGTCCAAAAGGATGCGGACCCCGCGGATACCGGAGTTGGAACGGGAACCGAAACCGCGGATGGAGATGCGGACATCGTGATTGCCGTAGCGGTTCTGGAAGAACAACCCCGGCGTCCCGGAAAGAACATCGGAAACGGAATTCTTCCGTTCATACCGGTAATCGGAATTACTGATCCGTTCAACGGAATACGGTATGTCGATGATCCGTTTCAGTGTGCGGGTCCCGGTCACCACCATCTCGTCGATCTCATACGATCGGAGAGTATCCGAGGTCAGCGGTTCTGTTTGTGTCTGTGCATACAACGGCAATGGTCCGATGCAGAGAAGCAGCACCAGAATAGCCATGGGCATCCGTTTCATAGTCACCTTTCAGGTTGGATTCGGTTGT
Source organism: Bacteroidota bacterium (assembly GCA_030824295.1). Classification (GTDB taxonomy): domain Bacteria; phylum Bacteroidota; class Ignavibacteria; order UBA10030; family UBA8401; genus UBA8401. The sequence continues at coordinate 1,354 of JAVBYA010000489.1, read as the reverse complement.
GATTGAATGAACACTGCAAAGAATGGCCTGACAGGAACAGTACAACGCAGCCTGTCGATCCGAACAGCAGGTCCGATCCTTCACATCGGTGTGTGATCACTATGTCGGTCCGACGAACGTCAGACCGGAACGGTACGCGGCGGAGGCGTGTCGATGGCGGATTCCTCTTCGATCGCTGACGGAGAGGTCGGCCATGGAGCAATGGTGAGCAGAGATAACGGGATGGAAGCTTCCACAGTCAGAGGAATGGAGAGAACAAATCCCGGTACAACAGGTGTCCCGTGGCGATGTGCGATGCTCTTCTCTTCTGAGGTACTGTTGCTGAGGAATCGGAGGAATTTTGCGATCATCTTCTCTTCTTCCGCATCACGGAAACAATAGATGATGTAGTCCGTACCGGACGTTTCCCGCCATACAACATCGTACATCTCGTCGTTCAAGCGGAACTCCCGTTCATGGACCTTGATCCGATCGAACTCTGCGATGCTCATCTGCATCCGCACGATCTTCGTCGGCAGTGTTCCCGCATCCATGATCACACTGATCGAGATCTTGTGGACCCATTGCCGTACCTGCACGCCGAAGCCGAGTCCTCCCGCTTCGAACAGAACAATGATGAGCAGCAGTATGGAGACCGAGCGACGGATCATGGATAGAATGTAGTGATACTCCGGGAGGTTCACAACCGATAGGCCATCCGCAGTAACGTCGCGAAATGGACGACCTTGGTCTTTAGAGCGCGCTGAGCGCAGCCGTGTTCGATCTGTGTGATGCAGCCGGGATTGTTCGCAACGAGGTATTCCACATCCACTGAACTGACATTGTTCATCTTCCGTTCAAGGATCTTCATGGAATCGTCATGCCGCACGACATTATAGATTCCGGCACTGCCGCAGCACCAGGATGCTTCCGGTAATTCCGTGAATGCAATGCCGGGGATAGAACGGAGGAGATCTCTCGGCTGGCGGGTCACCTGCTGAGCGTGTGCAAGATGACACGCATCGTGGTATGAAACGGTATGGTCGAACGGCACCACCGGGAGTTTCATGCCGGTCTCGGCAAGGAACTCGGTGATATCCTTTACTTTGGCGGACAACTGAGCGGCCTTCGCGGCATAAAGCGGATCATCAGCAAGGTAGTGACCGTATTCCTTCATCAGCGCACCGCAGCCGGCGGAGTTCATGATGATGACATCGACCTTTGCATTCAAGAAGACATCGATGTTCTTCTTTGCGAGACTCCGTGCCACTTCGAAGTCGCCGTTGTGCGCCTGCAGCGAACCGCAGCAGACCTGCTGTTTCGGGATGATCACTTCGCAGTCGTGATGAAGGAGCACTTTCACCGTGTCCTCATG
>JAVBYA010000041.1 GCA_030824295.1 Bacteroidota bacterium | reverse complement strand
TCGTCCTTGAGTTGCATGCTGCACACACCTTCTTAGAGATGGAAATCAATACCCCGTTGCAGTTTCGGATCACCGACGGGAACAAGATTGAACTTCTTTGCCTGCATCGCGAAGAACACGATGATCAGACCGATGCTGAGGATCGGGAATGCGATCTCATAATAGCTGAACACCGGAGATGCGTTGTATGTGGGCATCACCAGCCAGTACAGGTCCAGGAAATGCGCGAACACCAGCAGCGCCGCCATCCGTTTCAGGTTGCCCGGGTTCATCTTGGAAGGACGCGACACGAGCATGAAGTACGGGATCCAGAAGTGGATGAGTGTGATGGCGATGGAGACATATTCCCAGCCGTTCTGCCAGCGCTCGATGTACCAGAAGTTCTCCTCCGGAAGGTTCGCATACCAGATGAGCATGAACTGGCTGAACGCGATGTACGCCCAGAACGAGAGCAGACCGAACATCAGTGCGCCGAAGCTGTAATAGTGGTTCTCGTTGATCCCTTTGAAGAAGTATCCTTTTTGACTCAGCGATACCACAAAGTAGGTCGTCACGGCCAGCGCCGTGAGGATGGTGCCGGTGAAGTAATAGACGCCGAACATGGTGCTGAACCAGTGCGGTTCAAGACTCATCAGCCAGTCGATGGAGAAGAGCGAGATGGAGATGGCGAGCATCGGGATGAACGCCGCGGCCAGAGCGATGTTCTTCTTGGTCAGTTTCTGGTCCTTGTTCGCATCCTGCTTCATGGAGTTCTGCCGGAAGATGAAATAGAACGCCAGCCAGATGATCATGAAGATGACGAAGCGGGTCATGAACGACATCTCGTTCAGGTACGGCGCTTTCGCCTGCAGGATCTTGTCCGCTGCCACTGCTTCGGCGTGGGTCCAATGATACACATCGTGCAGCTTGAAGAAGAGCGGAATGGCCATCAGCAGCGTCGGGATGAGCAGCATGCCGAGGAACTCGAGCACGCGGCGGAACGGCGTCGTCCAGACCGCACCGGCGATGTACTCCAGCGCGATGAAGAAAACCGCCCCGACCGCAACGCTGGCCAGGAAGGTGAAACCGATGACGTTATTGAAGGCGGCGCGGTTCGCGTCCGTCATGTACGAAAGGACCACCAGAGCGAGACCGACGAGCGTCAGCGCCCAGCCGAGTTTCACAACGTTGGCAGGGAGTTCCTTCTTTGGGATGACAACAGATTCAAGAGCGCTCATTGTAGATCGGACTCCTTCGCATTGTATGCGCGCTGTAATGTTCGAATGTAATTCACCACGGCCCAGCGTTCCTCACGGGAGAGCTGGTACTGATACCCCGGCATCACGTTCTGTCCCACGGTGATCGTGTGGAAGATCGCGCCGTCCGGCCAGGTGCGCACCTTGTCCGAATGGAGCGTGGGGGGATTCGGGAACTGTCCGTTCATCCGGCTGTCGCCGCTGCCGAAGTTGCCGTGGCAGGGACTGCAGTAGGTGAGGTATTTTCGTTTGCCGAGATCCAGCGTCGCAGAAGTGTTCAGCACCGGATTCGCCAGCAGCTTGCCGACAGAATCGGCCTTCGCGCCGAGGGCGTACGGATACGGCATGTATCCGCGGGCGATGGTCCCTTCCACCGGAAGACGCATCGTGCGGCCGTCCTCATAGTAATCCGTGGCGGATTGTACATCGAAGCGCGGCTGTTCCACCATCCAGTCGAACGGCGGCAGATAGAGCACTTTGTTGAAATAGAGATATCCGCCGGCAGAGGTCGCGAGTGCGATACCGGCAAGCAGCAGCAGGAACTTCGGATCGAACGTGTTCGGCTTGAAGGTGAGGAACTCTTCCGTGTAATGGACATCCTCCAGTTCCCCGCCGGTGGTCTTCAGCAATTCGCGCACTTTCTTCTCGTCGAACTGCGGATCCTCCGCCTGGATGGTCACACCGAACTTGTCGGACGAGACCTTCTTCATGTACGGCGTATCATGCAAAGGGTGACTGGTGTTCGGGAACTTGAAAAAGAAGGCGATCATTCCGCCGACCGTGCCGAGCACGGCGAGCAGCACGGCGATCTCGTACGTGACCGGCACGAATGCCGGCCAGGACCAGTATGGCTTTCCGCCGATCACCTGAGGATAATCAACCACGGCCACCCACGATGCGAAACTGATCATGCCGACCGCGCCGAGGATACCCGATGCGAGCGTCACAAAGCCGAGCTTCGTATCCTTGAGTCCCATGGCGCCGTCCAGCCCGTGGATGGGATACGGCGTGTGAACGTCGAACTTGGTATAGCCCGCATCACGGACCGCTTTGGCAGCGCGGAGGATGTCGTTCGGCGTATGATAGATTGCGTTGATCGAGTAGAGTTTCTTTTCCATATCAGTGCGACGCTCCGTTTCCGTGGTGTGTCGGCTGTGCGCCGGGAACGACCGCTTTGATCTCTGCCATGGCGATGGCCGGCAGGAACTTCACGAACAGGAGCACGAGCGTGAAGAAAAGACCGAAGGAGCCGATGAGCAGACCGAAGTCCCACATGGTCGGGACGAACATTCCCCAGCTGGACGGCAGGAAGTCGCGGTGCAGCGAGGTGACGATGATGACGAAGCGCTCGAACCACATGCCGATGTTCACGAAGATGGCAAGGATGAACGATGCCAGCAGCGATGTGCGGACCTTCTTGGACCAGAAGAGCTGCGGTGCGATCAGGTTGCAGGTCATCATCGTCCAGTATGCCCACCAGTACGGACCGGTCGCGCGGTTGATGAAGACGAAAAGCTCGGTCGCGTTGCCGCTGTACCAGGCGATGAAGAATTCCATGATGTAGGCGTAGCCGACCATGGTGCCGGTAACGAGCATGATCTTGTTCATCTTCTCGATGGTGTCCATCGTGATGAGATGTTCGAAGTGGAACGCTTTGCGGGTGATGATCAGAACATTCTGCACCATCGCGAAGCCGGAGAAGATAGCGCCCGCCACGAAGTATGGCGGGAAGATGGTCGTGTGCCAGCCGGGGATGATGGAGACCGCAAAGTCGAAGCTGACGATGGTATGCACGGAAAGCACGAGCGGCGTTGCAAAGCCGGCCATGATCAGATACGCACGTTCATAATGCTGCCAGTGACGGTTGGAGAATCTCCAGCCCAGACTCAGCACAGCGAAGATGGTCTTTTTGATGGTGGTCGTGGCGCGGTCCCGCAGCGATGCAAAGTCCGGGATGAGACCGATGTACCAGAAGACGGCGGAAACGGTGAAGTAGGTGTTTACAGCGAACACGTCCCATTCCAGCGGCGAGGTGAAGTTGACCCACACACCGTGCTGATTGGGATACGGGAAGAGCCACGCCATGGCGAGCCAGGGACGGCCGGTGTGGAAAATAACGAACTGCACGGCGCAGAGCACAGCGAACAGCGTCATCGCCTCGGCGAAGCGGGCGATACCGGTGCGCCATTTCTGACGGAGCAGGAAAAGGATCGCGGAGATCAGCGTACCGGCGTGACCGATACCGACCCAGAACACGAAGTTCACCACGTCGAAGCCCCACGCGACCGGCTGATTGATACCCCAGATGCCGACCCCTTTATAGAGGAGCCAGGCAAGACTGAGTCCGCCGATGCCCAACATGGTGCCTGTAATGGCCAGTCCGATGAACCAATTCCTTTGCGGGAAATCGTTGATCGGCTTGACGATCGTCTCGTCCAGCTGGGCTGCACTCGGCACCCCTTCGACGACCGGTAGTTCCTTTGAATAATCCAAGACTGTCGATGACACTATGCGTTCTCCGTTTGGGATTCTACATTGCGAAGTTTTGCCACGTACGTGACGTTCGGGGCAACGTTGAGCTCTTCCAGCACGTGATAACCGATCTCGTGATGACGGTATTTATAGATGACCGAATTCTTGTCGTTCATGTTGCCGAACACGATCGCATCGGCCGGACATGCATCCTGGCACGCCACGGTGACGCCGGCGCCGGTGAATGTCGTTCCCTCTTCGATCGCATGCTGACGTCCTTCCATGATGCGCTGCACGCAGAAGGTGCATTTCTCCATGACGCCGCGCGAGCGGACGGTCACTTCCGGATTGTGCAGCATGTTCAGCGGTTCCTGATACTGCACACCGTCGGCGAAGTTGTCGCGGAAATCATAGAAGTTGAAGCGGCGGACCTTGTACGGACAGTTGTTGGAGCAATACTTGGTACCGACGCAGCGGTTGTAGGCCATCTGGTTCAAACCGTCCGGACTGTGCGTGGTGGCGATGACCGGGCATACGTTCTCGCACGGCGCATTGTCGCAGTGCTGGCAGAGCATCGGCTGGTTGCTGACGCTCGGTGCATCCGAACTGCCGGAGAAATACCGGTCGATACGGATCCACGCCATCTCGCGTCCTTTGTGCAGCTGGTCCTTGCCGACCACCGGGATGTTGTTCTCCACGTTGCAGGAGACCGTGCATACGCCGCAGCCGGTGCACTTGTTCAGATCGATCGCCATTGCCCACTTCACGCCGTCGTATTTCACTTTCGGGATGATGGTCAGCGAGCTATGTTCTTTTTCGAGGAACTTCGGGTCTTCCAGATACTGAATGACCGTTCCTTCTTTGATGATCTCACGCTTCTTGTGCAGGTCCTTCAGGAAGCTGTCATCCAGATCATGATGTTCCTGCGTCGAAGCCAGCAGATAGGTTTCGGAGGTCTTCGTCACCTGCACGCCGGTGTAGAGATACTCGGCGGAGGCGGACATCAGCTGCTGCGCGTTGAAACCGACGCCAATGCCGACCGTTCCGCACACTGTTCGTCCATAACCGAGCTGTACGGCAACAAGTTTGTCCGCAAGTCCGGGCTGCACATGCACCGGCAGTTTCATTGAGCGGCCGCCGACGGCAACTTCGATCATCGTTCCTTCTTCAGCGCCCAATTCCTTCGCCGTTGAGACGGAAAGAGCCGCGTAATTGTCCCACGCGATCTTCGATGCGGGATGCGGCATTTCCTGCAGCCATCCGTTGTTCGCATTCCGTCCGTCACCGACGAAATAGTTGTCATGCAGATAGAGCACATACCCTTCCGCTGATTTCGGAGCGGCGATGCCGAAAAGCGCATCCCCTTTCACAGCAGGAAGTGCTGCGGCAGTTTCTGCAAAGGTCACCACGCCGTCGTGCAGCGAGGAATACCAGAATGTCTTGAAATCAACGCTGGCCTTCATCGCGGGGAACACTTCATTCTCCCAGCGCTTCATGATGAACTCGTGATACAGCGTCTCTTTATATGCATCCGCGCCGGTCGCCCATGCGAGCAGGACCGCTTCTTTTTGACGCGTTGCATACAACGGGGAAATGACCGGCTGCTGCAGGCTGAAAACGCCCGTGCGGGTCTTATGATCTCCCCATGATTCGTAATCGTGATTGACCGGCAGGACGACATTGCTCACGTCCGAGGTCTCGTTCTGCTGTTC
>JAVBYA010000284.1 GCA_030824295.1 Bacteroidota bacterium | reverse complement strand
GTGCCGATGCCGGGGACGGTATGCGTCCCTTCCTTCAGCCAATCCAACGCAATGAGTGAGACCCAGCTGTGTTCCTTCTTCAATCCGTTGATGCGGGTGCGGTGCCATTCCTCCACGGAACGGAGATAGCTATCCGCCGTCACTTCCGTTTGCGCTGAGAGCGGAAGAATGAGCATGCACAACACAAATATTCGTTTCACCACAAGCACGATAGATTCCTTTCGACCCGAATGTTGACTAATCGCGTTCTTCAATGGACCAGGTGCCGCTGATACGGACCTTGCGCGGGGAGACCTCCGAGCCGACCGTGAACGTGAGGGTCTGACCTTCCACCTGGCCCATACCCATGGCGTCCCATGTTGCAACGATACCGTTCGCGGAATACAATTTCACCGTACAGCGTTTGGTGTACTGCGGTGGTTCCGGCGCCGCTACGAGCAGAACAGCAGAGACGAGCAGCAGCAGTGCGGTGATGGAAACGATGATGCGGAGACGGATGGTCATAGCGGTTGTCCTTTCTGAAATGGTCATTCGAACGAGAAACCAACGGTGCTCAGTTCACGATGCTGCGGCAGGAATTGTCCCCGTTCATCGAGTCCTTTCCTGTACTGCAGTGCGAAACGGACCGTGCGTCCCGGCTGCATCGGCAGTGTGAAGCCCAGCTGCAGAGTGTTGGTGGCAGCGAACCCGGCATCCTGGCGCGCAGAGATATCCGCCGCGGCAAACAGTGAGAGTACCCCGAATGCCGTTCCGAGCGGGATCTTTCCGCCGGTCTGCACGATCCACGGTTTGGAGAGCCGGTATCCAATGGTCATAATATACGCATAATCCGCACCGATGTAGAACTGCTCGTTCCGTCCCCCTTCATACACCGTGAAGAGCTTCACATAATCCCGTGAGTAGGTGAACGCCTGGGTCAGCTGAAGACGCTCGAACGTATTGTCGCTGAGATGATGACTGGTATGACCGGTGATGAACCGGGCGAACCACCGCTGATGGATCGGAACATCGAGCATCAGGTAGTCGACATAATAATCGTTGGAGACCACATGTGCCTGTCCGTTGGGACGCAGTTCGAAGTGGACCGATGCGCCGAGACTCGCCTGTATGTCGGTCCCGAACAGAGCGATGCCGAACACCGGGATGATGCTGCCCATCGACGCGCGCACATTGTTGGTGAGCATGATATTCTCTGCACGCATCCGGTGCGCGTGGGTTTCGGCGGTGAACGGGGAGACGAAAGAACTCTCCGGGAAGACCTGCAGCCATTCGAACGGACGGAATGCCTGCGCTGAAAGCACTGTGGCGGAGATGATGATGAGAAGGAGACAGCGAAAAAGGTGGTTCATGATGTTCACTTCATCCAGCGTGAATGGAATGCGATGTGCGCCGCCTGATCGTGGAGCGCAGCGGCATCGGCAGCACGCGATGCGATCGCCTCGGACGGATATCCGCTCCGGAGTTCGCGTATCGTTACGTTCTGTCCTGCCACGGTGAACAGTACGCGCCACGATTTGATGGCCATGACGAGCCCTCCCTCATCGTGCTGCATGATCCGCCTGTAGGAATGGGGATGCGGATCGAATGAGAGGATGTCCACCGCTCTTTCCAGCAGATGGATGTCGTGCTCCTGCTCCAGCCAGCCGGCTTGTTCTTCCGCAAGAGGCAGAACGGTTACCGTGAACGGTGCTCCGCCGGTCTGTTCCGCTTCGGCCAGCCAGCCGATCTCTGCATCCGGGAATGCTTCGGCGTACGGGATGTACGGTTTCAGGTCGAGGATCGGCGTTCCGTCCAGCAGGTCCGGATTCTCCACCCGCACTGTACGGCCGCTCACTTCCAACAGCCGGCACAATGAAAGTCCGATGGGATTCGGCCGGTGCGGCGAGCGGGTGGCGAACACTCCGCGTTTCGTCCGTCCGCTGCGCGGCGGGAGCACTTTCGGTTTCCAATCACTGTTCTGATGGAACCAGGAGATGATCCAGATCCGTTCGAACCCGTCCAGATATTCCAACGCCTGGTCGAAATTCCTGTCCGGCAGGAGTTCGATGATGCCGACCGTCGTTGCTTTGTCCACCCCGGGCTGCCGCGGTGCATGCTGCTTCTCACGGTACGGGGTACGGATGACGCCGATCGGCTGCAGGATGAGATTCGGTGATTCCCCGGTCATAACGGTCCGTACCGATCAAAATTTGTATTTATAGGAAACGGAGAAAGAATAGACATCCATATACGTCCCGCGGTCGTAGGAAAGTTCCTGATTCGAATAATCGAACGATGTTGTCACCGCAGAGAACGGATCGAAGTTGTAGTGGATGCCTGCACCGAGTCCGGTAGAACCGATATTATAGATGGCTGCACCGGCAGAGTCGATGAACCGGTCCTCATCCGGCGATACGCCCCCTCCCGCTTTCCCGAACAGATAATGTCCCTCGCCGAAGTACCAGCGCGTGGTGAGAGATACTGAACGGGAAACGCTGAAATCCCCGGGAGTGATGTACGAGCGGAGCGAGATCCAATAATTGCCGATGTAGTATCCCAGCGAACCGGTGTAGATGTTCACCGGTTTCGGATCGAAGTAGAGATGCCGCGAACCGATGGACGCCTCGAAACTTGCCGGCAGCGAGAAGAACAGTTCGAGTCCGATGCGGTGTGCAGGAAAGAGGACGGCATTGGCCGTATCGGCATACCCGTAGTTCACATACGCGTACACCCCGCCCATGATGGAAGGATACGCTTCCACTTCATACTGCAGTTTCGTCTTCCGTCTCCGGTCCGCCATGTTGATCCTTCCGATCACGGTGCCGTACCGCGTGGAACGGCTGTACTGCAGTGCAGCGATCTGGTTCGGACGCGGGCTCTCGGACGTCCAGTCGTACGAGTACGAGATGCCCGCACTGTTCAGAATGCCCTTGGTGGAGATCGATTCGCGGAGCGCTTCGATGTTCGGATTGGAGCGGTTGATATCCTCCAGGATGGAGATGGTCAGGAGCGCTTCCTGGTCCCGGTTCAATGCACGGTAGACCTTCACTTTCTTCACCAGCAGCTCCTCATCGTTCGGGAAATACCGGATCGCCTCATTGCACAGTCGTAATGCATCCGTGTACTTGTCATCCCACATCTCCACATCGATCGCTGCATCGTAGGCATCGCGGTATCCCTTCTTCTGCTCGAGCACGGTCGCCAGTTCCATGCGCGCAACGGTGCGCAATCCGTCCCATGCATAGGTCCGCGCCAGCAGGATGCGGATATCGGCGTAATTCGGACTCTTCTCCAGCGCTTTGTTCAACAGGAGGCGGGCAGAATCGCGCTGACCGGAGAAGGCCAGTTCACGTCCCCGCAGGAAGAGATCTTCCGCACCGAGCGAATCCAGAAACGACTGCGCCGGAAGCTGCGCCGATGCACAGCAGAACAGGAACAGTACGAGCACATGTTTGTTCATCATCATATCCATCCTCATATTCCAAGATCTCGTTCCGGTACCATGCCGGGACTCAGCGGTAGGAACCGGTGTCGAATTTTTCCTTCAATTCCTTCGCTTCGGTGAACGCGGGTGACCTCGGAGAGCGGAGCACCGCATTGAGTTCCTTGAGTGCATCGGCATCACGGTCCATCGCGAACTGGATCCGTGCCTTCATCACCCTTGCGAAGAGGTCTGCGGGAGCGATCGCAATGGTACGGTCGATATGGACCAGCGCCTGTTCATTGTTGCCGTTCCAATACTCCACGCGGGCAAGGCCGAAATGTGCATCGGCATACTGGGGCGCGCGGCGCACGATCACCTGATATTCACGCCGGGCGTCCTCAAAACGGCGTTCCCACGCGTATGTTCCGGCCATGAGCAGCCGCACATCGTGGTAGTTGTCATTAATCGACAGCAGTTTCCGGCAGATGACGCGCGCCGCTGCATAATGACCGGCGAATGCCGTATCCCGCGCGATCATATAGAGCTGATCGCTGTTCTTCTTCCAGGAAGCGATCACCGCAAAGAGTGAATCGTCATTCCGCGGCTGCACGGTCCGTTGTTCGGACGATGGAAGGAGTGTGTTGTTCGCCGTAACAGCATCATTCAACCGGACGAAGGCATCCCGCTTCGACCGGAGAATGTCGCGCAGCGAATCGTTCGTCACCTCGTCCGCATAGAGCCGGCTGTTCAAACGGAATAGCCGGTCCCCTGAAATGAAATACTCACCATCGATATAATCCGATATCTCCCCTTTGAACGGCATGAATGCCCGCGAACGGAGAATGCGGAATCCGGCAGCGGTGTCCATCGCGCTGCCGATCCAATGCTGCTGGCGCGGGAACGAAAGCTGATATCGCTGCTTCAGGTACCCGGCAAGTGTCGGGACGAGATCGGCGTGCGTAGAAACGGAGGTGAAGACCGCCGGACGTGTCACCATCGGCGATGCGATGATGAGCGGAACGCGGTAGCGGTCGATCTTGGATTCCATCGGTACCGGGATCAGCCGATGGTCCCCTGTGATGATGAAGATGGTGTTCGCATAATCCGCACGCTGCCGGTACGCTGCAAAGAAGGAACGGAGCGCATCATCCGTATACATCAGTGATGTGAAGATCTCCTCATGCTGCCCGAACCGGCGGCGGAACTCATCGGAGAATTCAGGCCCGGTGACGATCCTTTTCGCCTGTTCGCGGTACTGCTCGGCATTCGGGACCAGGAACGGTTCGTGGGTGGAAAGGGTCATGTACACATCCAGCCGCGGGGCAGCGTTGTCCGAACCGATGATCTCCAGGGAGCGGGAGAAGAGTTCAGCATCGGCGAATCCCCAGGTGAACCCATCCTTGTTCTTGGGTGACCGTTCGTACGATTCCGGAAAATCCACCTCTCCGACGATCCGATCAATGCCCTGACGCTGCAAGAAGATATTTTGCTTGTCGAATCTGATGTCGCCGCCGTAGAAGTACGCCGTGCGGTATCCGTTCCCTTCCAGCAGCGTGAAGAGGGAGTGATGGGCCGGCATCGCATCACCCAATTCCAGGAACCCCTGTCGCCCGAACGGCAGTGATGCTGTCAGGGAAGGAAGCACGCCGAATGTCCTTCCGGTCGTGCTGAGCATGTTCTGCCAGAGTAAATTCTTCTCTGCCAACGAATCAAGGAAGGGTGTGAATCCCGCATAGTTCCCTCCGCGCACGAACGCACTCCCGAGCCCTTCCACCATGATGATGACGATGTTCGGAGGCCCTTCTCGCTGCGAAAGGAACGGACCGAGCACATCCTGATAATCCGCCTCATGCAGCATCGGATATTCTGCAGAGGAATATCCTCCCCCACCGAACATCAGCCGCCAGAAGAGACCGCCGGCGCTCTCCGCAAAAGCGGCAGGTTTGTTCAGCACGACGGCGTAGACCGTTTCGGAAGCGAACGCATCCGGCGCGGGAAGGAGCAGCGGACGGAGCGGTACGGC
>JAVBYA010000351.1 GCA_030824295.1 Bacteroidota bacterium | reverse complement strand
TTATCACTTTGGGTCAAATTAGCCAGAGCGAGTGATACGATGGCGATGTTGACTGCGAGGGACATCGACCGGTATGGCATCACAGTCTCCCAGTTCGGTATCATCGAATCGCTCGGCCATCTTGGTCCGATGAAGATCGGCGAAATGTGCTCAAAAAAACTGATGACCGGCGGGAATATGACCGTTGTGGTCGACAATCTGGAGAAACTTGGATTGATCGAACGGGTGAAAGATCCCGAGGACAGACGCGCTTCCATAATTCGGCTGACCGCCAAGGGGGAAGAGAAGTTCGCGGAGATGTTCCCGGCGCATGCAGCGTTCGTGGAAGAGAATATCTGCTCATCACTGAACGATACGGAGATCGGGCAATTGTCAGAACTTCTTAAGAAGCTCGGTTGTTCCCTAAAAACGAAACTAACGCAACTCAACCTATCATCCAAACAATCCTAGGAGCTGTTCCATGAAGATCCTCACCACCGTTGTTGCCAGAGTGCTGTTCGCGTTACCATTCCTTGTGTTCGGTCTTCTTCACATGGCTGCCGGTCAGAACATGGCTATGATGATCCCGTCGTACCTGCCCGGAGGAGTCCTGTGGGTATATCTCACCGGCATCGGACTCATTGCCGGCGGTATCAGTCTCATCATCAATAAATTGGCGAAAGAAGCACTCATTGGAATCTCGGTGTTCCTCATCGCTACGATCGCCATGGTGCAGGCCCCCGGACTGATGAATCCCGATCCCATGATGCAGCAAATGGCAATGTCCGGATTCTTCAAGGACCTGGGCTTACTCGGCGGTGCGTTCATGTACCTCGGCATGCTGTCGGAAAAACGATCATCGTAACAATCGAATTCAACACAATCCACTCACCTCAATACCAATCAATAAAGGATCTCACCATGAAACGAACTGGAATGCTTCTTTCCGCCATGCTGCTGCTTGCCTCACTGTCCATCGGACAAACGAAATGGGTCGTTGAAAAATCCCATAGTAACATCAATTTCACTGTTGCCCATCTCGTGGTTTCCGAAGTGACCGGAAAATTCAAGGATTTCACCGGCACGATCGAAAGCAGCAAAGAGGATTTCTCCGATATGAAAGTGCATATTGCGATCAAAGCGGGCAGCGTCGATACGGACGAACCGAACCGTGACGGTCATTTGAAAAGTCCGGATTTCTTCAATGCCGGCGTCGACAGCATCGTCACATTCAAAAGCACAAAGGTAGAGAAGGTTGCAGAAGGCAAATACAAGATCACCGGCGATCTGACGATGCGCGGCGTGACGAAACCGGTGGTACTGGATGCGCAGTTGAAAGGGAAGACCAAGAATCCGTGGGGCAAAGTGGTCGCGATCTTCAAATCCAGCACCACCATCGACCGGACCGCATGGGGTCTGAAGTGGAACAAAGGTTTGGAAGCAGGCGGTTTACTCGTCGGCGAGAATGTCGATCTGACATTCAACGTAGAATTCATCCAGGGATAAAGAATACCATCAATCATAGGAAGCAAAGACCATGTCCAATACATCAGATTCAGTCAACGTGAACAGTGCGTGGGTGATCGACACAGCACACACCAACATCAATTTCACTGTTTCGCACATGGTCATCTCCGAAGTGACCGGTACCTTCAAGGAATTCCAGGGTACGGTCACTGCATCGAAGGAGGATTTCAGCGATGCACAGATCGAAGTGACCATCAATGCGAAGAGCATCAACACGGAGAACAACGACCGTGATAACCACCTGCGCAGCGCGGATTTCTTCGATACAGAGAACCATCCGGTACTGACATTCAAGAGCACCGCCGTGGAGAATAAAGGGAACGGGAAACTCTCCATTTCCGGCGATCTCACCATGCGGGGCGTGACCAAGTCCGTTGTTCTGGAATCGAAATACAAAGGTCAAATGGTCAATCCCTGGGGACAGATCGTTGCCGCGTTCAAAGGATCAACGACACTGAACCGCAAGGAATGGGGGTTGATGTGGAATGCGGCTTTGGAAGCAGGCGGATTCCTCGTCGGAGAAGAGATCGAACTGACGTTGAATATCGAACTGAATCAGGCCAAATAATGGACAAAACGCCATATTCCATACGTTTTGTTGGTATCTCCGGCAGTCTCCGTAACGGCTCCACCAACACCGCACTGCTTACGGCAGTGCGGTCGTTGGTTCCGGAGGGTGTTGCATACTCTCAGGCCGGTATCGGTGATCTGCCGCTGTTCAATTCAGACCTTGAGGCGAATGGTCCGGTCGCGGCAGTGGAGCTGTTCCGGCAGCAGCTGCGCGAAGCGGATGCGATCGTGATCGCATCGCCGGAATACAATTATTCCATACCCGGTGTGTTAAAAAATGCGCTGGACTGGGCGTCCCGCGGGAAGATCTCTCCGCTGCAGAATAAACCGGTCGCGATCATGGGTGCATCGCCCGGACCGCTGGGAACAGTACGCATGCAAATGCATCTCCGTCAGGTGTTCCTGTTCAATAATATGCGGCCGGTGAACAAACCGGAAGTATTCGTCTCGCAATCCTCGTCGAAATTCGATGCGGAAGGGCGATTGACGGATGAGCGGACCATCGAATTGATCCGTCAGCAGATGAATGCATTGTACGACCTTGCAGTCCAAGGGAAGGACTAAAAAAAGAATGGCCACCTTCAACAAAAAATACTCGAACAAGGACGGTACGATCCACTGGACCCCGGAACGGTGCATCCATTCCGGTCATTGTGCGCGGAACCTCTCAGCGGTCTTCCGTCCCCGTCAAACTCCTTGGATCACGATGGATGGCGCTGCAACGGAGGAGATCGTGCGCGTGGTGGAAGGGTGCCCTTCGGGAGCGTTGAGGTGGGAAGAACAGAGGAACGAACAATGACACATCCGATCATCGGTATCCATCATATCACCGCGATGGCCAGTGATGCCCAGCGCAACGTGGATTTCTACGTTTCCGTTCTTGGGCTTCGCCTCGTCAAACGCTCCATCAATCAGGATGCGCCGGATGTCTACCATCTGTACTATGGAGATGAAATCGGGAGTCCCGGAACCGCCATGACCTTCTTTCCGTTCGGCAGGGCAGCGCGCGGCACGCGCGGACACGGAGAGGTCTCCCGTGTTGCATTCGCTGTTCCGCCGGCATCCCTGTCCTATTGGTTGGAGCGATTGAGTTCACTGGGCATTGCGGCGGACGGACCGCATGAACGGTTCGGTGAGACAGTGATCGCTTTCCCCGATCCGGACGGGTTGTTGATCGAACTGGTGTTCACGGAACGCCAATCGCTTCGTGCACCGTGGAAGCACGGCCCTGTCCCGGTGGAACACGCTGTGAAGGCATTCCACGGAGTAACGATGAACCTTGCGGATGCGGCACCATCGGTGGCGGTCCTGCAGGACATCCTCGGTGCGGTCTTCATCGCTCAGGAAGGGAATCGTCACCGCTATATGATCGGCGTGGAGGAACATGCCGCGGCCATCGATCTGTTCATCGATCCAGCGCTGCCGCGTGCGCGGCAATCCGCCGGGTCGGTGCATCACATCGCCTGGCGTGTCACCGATGATGCGTCGGAAGAGCATTGGCGCTCCACGGTCTCCCGGCATGGTCTGGCACCGACGGAGATCATCGACCGGTTCTATTTCCATTCCATCTATTTCCATGAACCGGGCGGGATCCTTTATGAGATCGCGACGGATAATCCGGGATTCACGGTGGATGAACCGCTGGAAAAGCTTGGAAGTGCGCTGGTTCTGCCGCCGTGGTATGAACCGCACAGGAGCGCCATCGAACGTTTGCTGCCGCCGATCCAACTCCCACAACCGCCGGTGAATGTATGAGAACTCTTATTGTACCGGCCGCGCCGGGCGCACTGCATCATGATCCGGCAGTGAAGTCGACAGGTGAGGAGCTTGCAATGGCGCGGGCTGTTGTGATCATGCTGCACGGACGCGGTGCGACCGCCGGCAGCATCCTGGAGCTTGCCTCATATCTTCCCAAGGAAGGAATATCGTATATTGCTCCGCAGGCGACCGGGAATATCTGGTATCCCTACAGTTTTCTCGTGCCTCTGGAACAGAACGAACCGTGGCTGACTGCCGCATTGAACAGAGTGACGGAGATCGTGGAGCATTTGAAAGCCGCCGGAGTGCCGGAACGAAAGATCATGCTTCTGGGTTTTTCACAGGGAGCATCCTTATCGCTCGAATGGACCGCACGGAATGCCCGACAGATAGGGGCTCTTTTCGCTCTGAGCGGAGGGCTGATCGGCCCTCCGGGAATGCAGCGGAATTACTCCGGCACATTGGAAGGGACAACGGTGTTCCTTGGATGCAGCGATGTCGATTTCCATATCCCGAAGGAACGCGTGAAAGAAAGTGCAGAGATCTTTGCGGCGATGAATGCTAAGGTGACCATGCGGCTTTATCCCGACATGGACCACACGGTGAACGATGATGAGATCGCGTTCGTGAGCGATGTGATCAGAACGACCGCAGGTACGTGATGGTGACACTCTATCGTTCCGAAGAGCGGCAGAATACCGCCGGTCCCTGGGGAACCTCGGCCGACACCTTCTTCGCCAGCGAACAGGAGAAGTTCCTCGGTTTCGGCGCCCTGGTGCAGGTGACGCATTCCACATTGAATGTGAACGGCGGCAACAGCGGAATGAAACTCCACCGCAACATGGAATTGGTGGATATCGTGCTGAAGGGTTCGGCGGGTTACCAGGACAGTTTCGGCGGAAACTCCAATTTTCCGGAGAACACGCTGCAGGTGGTATCGGCAGGGAAAGGGATCTATCAGGCGGAGTTCAATGCCGGTCAGACGGAAACGGAAAAACTGCAGATCGGTTTCCTGCCGGACGGTTTGAATACAGCGCCGGTCAAAACAAAAGGATTGTACGATCTGCATGAGCATGCCGACACGCTGGTCGAGCTGGTCTCGCCGAACAACCCTGCATCCCTCACGGTCCGTCAGCACGCTGCGGTCCTGATGGGACAGTTCGACGAAGGGAAGCACATCGGGTACTCGCTGAACGGCAGTGCGGTCGGATTGTTCGTGTATGTCATCAACGGGGTCGCGGCCGTACAGCAACAGATGCTCCGCCGGGGTGATGCGGTCGCCGTTACCGGCGAGGAACAGATCATGGTGCATACAGCAGAGCGTTCTCTGCTGCTCGTTATCGAAGTGTCAATGAACGGATGAGGGAACAATGAAAACTTTCATGGTCGAAGTCGGATTACCATTCTCGCCGCCGCAGGAATTCTTCACGCTCATCCCGTCGCAGCGCGCCATGGTGATCGATCTGCTGATGAAACGGAAATTCCTCAGTTATACGCTGGCGGCAGACCGGTCCAGGGTCTGGATCGTCATGGTGGCAGAATCGGAAGAGGATGCCCGATCGCTGTTGGAGAAACAGCCGATGGACAAGTATTTCCGATATACATTCACCGAATTGATGTTCCACGATATGGCGGGGGCG
>JAVBYA010000310.1 GCA_030824295.1 Bacteroidota bacterium | reverse complement strand
ATGTTCGTCGTGACATAGATCAGGATCACCACGAGCGTCCCGATGATGAGCGCACGCGGGATGTTCTTCTGCGGCTCGATCACCTCGCCCGCCAGGTATGTCAGCGAGTTCCAGCCGTCATACGACCACAATGTTGCGATCATCGCCACGCCGACCGCCGCCATCAGCGAACCGGAAGAGGGCATTCCCCAGAGAGGGAAGAAATTGTCGACATTCCCTTTGCCGGAGGAGAAGGCAAGGACGATGATGGCGCCGATGGCGATCACTTTCAGAACGGTGAAGACATTTTGGATCATCCCGCCGAACTGCACACCAAAATAATTGATGGCGGTAACGGTGATGATGGCGCCGATGGCGACCATCGTCACGCCGATATCCTTCAGCGGGAAGATGTTGCCGATAAGAGGAAGCTGCCATGCTTCCAGTTCCGGTCCGAGATTGGGAAGGTCGACAAAATACCCGAGATACTTTGCGAAGGCAACCGCAATGGCAGCGATGGAGCCGGTCTGATAGACGATGAACGTGGTCCATCCGTACAGGAACGCCGTCAATTGACCGAAGGTCACGCGGAAGAAGACGTATTGTCCGCCCGCCTCAGGGATGAGACTCGCCACTTCGGCATTCGTCAGCGCGCCGGCGAGCGTCAGCAGCCCGGTCAGGATCCAGACGCCGATCATCAATCCCGGCACATCGACGTTCGCGGCAACATTCTGCGGCGTCAGGAAGATACCGGAACCGATGATGGAACCGATAACGACCATGATGCCGTTGGTGAGCGTCAGTCTCCGTGCAAGGGAGGTTTCGTGTGCTTGATGAGGCATGCAGTGCTCCTAAAATAGATGGACCGGAAGGGATCATGTTCTGCGTGCGAAAAAATAGTCAATCACCCGCCAAAATGCAACGAATGCGGCTGGAAATCAGGGACAATAATGCATGGGGAAGGCAGCGCCGGAGTGGACCGCCGGATGTCAGGTGAAGATCTCGAGCTGCGGTGACGGCGGTTTCAGAGGGAGCGATACTGTGAACGTGGTGCCGGCATTCACCGCGCTTTCCACCGTGATGGTGCCGCCGTGGATGTCCACGATCCATTTCGCGATGGAGAGTCCGAGTCCGCTGCCGCCCAGTTCGCGCGTGCGCGCCTTGTCCGCGCGGTAGAAGCGGTCGTAGATCTTCGGAAGTTCCTCGGCAGGGATGCCGACTCCCGTATCCTTGATCTGTACGCGGGCATACCGGTGATCGCGCACGAGGGAGATCTCGACGGTGCCGTGTTCGGGCGTGTATTTGATGGCGTTATCGATCAGATTCAGGAAGAGCTGACGGAGACGGACGGAATCACCCAGCACCAGCGCATCGTCCAGCGCGCCGAGCCGGACGGTGATCTGTTTCCGCTCGGCGAGCATCTCGCCGTCCTCGAACAGGTCCTGCACCACCGGGCGGAGCCACACATCCTCGTTCTTCAGCTGCGTGAAGCCGCGGTCCGCTTTGGCGAGCGTCAGAAGATTCTCGATGATGGAGGTCATATGCATCGTCTCTTCCAGTGCACTGGAGAGGACCTTGCGGTACTCCTCGGAAGAGTTCTTCTTGGAGCGGAGAGCGAGTTCCAGTTCCCCCCGCATGATGGTGAGCGGCGTGCGCAGCTCGTGCGACGCATCGCTGGAGAACTGCTGGATCTGGGCGAAGGAGAGCTGCAGACGGCTGAACATCTCGTTGAAGGTGGCGATGAGACGCCCGAGTTCGTCATCCACACCGGTGGGAGGGATGCGTTGGTCCAGATTGTGCGCGGTGATGGCCCGCGCCGTCCGTGCGATATCGTCCACCGGTTTGAAGGAACGGGAAGCGAGGAACCATCCGCCGCCGACGGAGATGACCACGGCAACAGGGATGAGCAGGATGAAGATGGAGAAGAGGTTCGCCAGCACATCGTTGATCTCGGAGATCGGATAGGCCACATAGACCTTCATCGTACGGTCCTGACTGACCGCGAGGCGGAGCGGCTGTCCTTTCGCATTCCAGATGGTGACCAGCTTGGTGATATCCTGCGGCACATCATCGAACGCGATCTCTTCCTTTCCCAGTCCGGACTTGTAGAGGATGTCGCCGTTCCGGTCCTTGATCTGGATGATCTGTTTCTTCGGTGTGAGCAGCGTGTGCTCGTAGATCTGGTTCCAGATGGCATCGAATTCCACGTCGACGGAATCCGCTTTGATCTCCACTTCATCCGATTTGCGGATGGGCTGCGTGGGGGACTGGGTCTCGTTGATGGCCTGCTGCTTCGGGGCGATGCGCTGACGTTTCAGTTTCACCCGGTTGGCGCGCGGCTCGATGAAGTTCTTCAGCCAGACCACTTCGTTGTACAGCGACCGGTCCAGGCTGGCCAGGAGGTTCTGTTCGGTGAAATAATATGCGCTCACGCCGAACGCGACCAGCGTGGCGCTCACGATGAGCGAATAATAAAGGGTCAGTTTGAACCGGATGGACCGGCGCACATTCTTCATGCTACGGGTTCTCTTTCAGGACGTAGCCGACGCCGCGGATGGTCTGCAGCAGTTTCCGGTCGAACCCGCCGTCGATCTTCGCACGGAGATGGTTGATGTACACATCGATGATGTTCGTACCAGTGTCGAAATTGTAGTTCCAGATATGTTCGGTGATGGTGCTGCGGCTGAGCGTCTTGTTCTTGTTCCGCAGGAAGAGCTCGAGCAGTGCGAATTCTTTGGATGTGAGGTCGATCGCCTTGCCGCCGCGGAACACCTTCCGCGCGACCAGGTCCAGCGTCAGGTCCGCGATGGCGAGCGTGGTGGCGGAGCGTTCCGCACCTTTCTTGCGGCGCAGCAGTGAGCGGACGCGCGCCAGCAGCTCGGTGATGGCGAACGGTTTCACCAGATAGTCATCCGCACCGGTGTCGAGACCTTTCACGCGGTCCTCCACCGTCCCTTTGGCGGTGAGCATCAGCACCGGTGTGTCGATGCCGCCGTCACGCAGTGCGGCCAGCACCTGGATGCCGTCCTTCTTCGGAAGCATGATATCCAGCAGCACCAGGTCGAAGGAACGCTCCTTGGCCAGCTGTTCCCCTTTTTCACCGTCCGCGGCATCTTCCACAGCATATCCTTCCTCTTCCAGACCTTTACGGATGAGGGCGGCGATCTTCTTCTCGTCTTCGATCACGAGGATGGAACCTAATGTCGTTTTACTGCGCTTCATGGTCGTCTCACTCTGTTGTTTCATCACGGCACCCGCAGGGACGATGCAGGGACCGCTCTGCTCCACCGCAGAGCCCCGGTCAGGTCATAACATTCCATCGTCAGCACCCGTTCCCGCCGCTTTCCGCTGACGGTGAGCATCCCGAAATTGTGTTTGTCGTTCACCAGCGTCCCTTCCACGCGGAGAGGATTGGTGTACTCCGGCGTCCAATCGCCGTTGCGGTCCTTGAGCGAGGTAAGACCGGAGGTGAGCGCCGAGCTGGTAAAATCATACAATGTATAGAAGGACGAGTCTTTGAGCGCGATCAGTTCCGTCATATGCCGGTCGCCGGTAAGGAAGAGGATGCCGGGGATCTTTTGTGAGCGGATGTGCCCGAGCAGTTCGTCATAGTCGGAGGGGAACTGCGTGAGCATTTCAGCGAACGCCCCCTTGGTGTTCAGGATCTGATTGCCGTTGACGATGATGCGGAAGCTGATATCCCGGTTACCGGCGCTGTTCGTGAGTGCATCCTTCAGCCATTGCAGCTGTTCTTTGCCGAACATCGTCTTCTGTCCGTTGGTCGGTGCATCGTTCGGTGACCGGTGATACCGGTCGTCCAGCAGGAAGAATTCCACATCGTTCCAGACGAAACGGCTGAACGTTCCTTCGGTCCCGTCCGTTCCATAGGAGCGGTTGGCCCAGAATTGTTTGTAGATCTCAAGCGATTCCTTCTTCAGCGCATAGGTACGGTCCGCATCGTTCGGACCGAAATCGTGGTCATCCCAGATCGCGACATTGTGCGTTCCGCCCAACAACGGCTGCAGTTCCGGAAGGGACCGGGTGTGGGTGTGACGGTGGATGATGCCGGAGCGTGAATCCCAGTCCACCTCGCGCAGGTAAGTGTTGTCGCCTCCCCAGATGAAGAGGTCCGGCTGTTTCGCGGCGATGGTGGTGAAGATCTCGTGATCGCTGCCGTACGGCTTCCCCGGACGATCGATCTCCGGTTCGTTCACGAAATTGCAGGAGCCGAATGCAACGGTGAAGGAGGGCGGATCGGTCCGCCATTGCCAGAGCGGCTGCGTCTGGAAGCGAAGGGGATATGTTCTCTTTACCGGTTTACCGTCGAGAAGCAGTTCATACGTGAATTTCATTCCCGGTTTCAGGCCGCCGATGACTGTTTTGGCGATATACGGTTCTTCGCCGGTCACGGCGGTCACCGTGCTGGTGTAGATCTTCTTCGGTTCTGCCGTATTCCAATACCGGTACTGGACCGTTGCCGGTTTGGTAGTCTGCACCCAGAGCATCACCTCGGTCATGGTTCCGTATCCGACCATGGGACCGGAACGGAGGGCAGAGGGCTGTGCGGAAACGAACAGTATAGTAATAGAGAGAACGGCAAGAAGGCGGAGTAACGATTTCACGAGTGGACCTTTCCAATGATGGATAAAAGTACCCGAATAGTAACAAGGAAGCAAGTCTCGTTGCGGCAAATCACTGATAAACCTTAAGTTTTTTTCATTTTCCCCTGTTCCCTTCCACCTTGGATATAGCGGAACATTTATTTATTTTCATGCTATATGAAACAGCTGACCTTCTGGATCCTCCTCGCCTCTTCCTTCACCCACTGGTCCTGCAGTGTGGTGAACACCGTCGCCGTCAACGCCACCACCAACATCGTCGATTACGGTCTGCTGGCGATCTTCGAAGAATCCGACCTGGATTTCGCGAAGAGCGCCATTCCCGGCAATCTGACATTGCTCGAAGCACTGTACCGTGCGAAGGACAAGGATGACGACCATCTTGCTTTCCTGCTGACGCAGGGATACACCGGCTATACACTCGGCTTCGTGGAGGATGAGAATCCCGAGCAGGCGAAAGTGCTCTATGCACGCGCGCGGGACTACGGACTGCGCTCACTGAAGAAGAATGATGTGTTCGCGCGTTCCTTCGATCAGGGTCAGGCGGAGTTCAGAAAAGGACTGGAACAGTTCGGTAAGGACGATGTGCCGATGATCTTCTGGACGGCGAATGCGTGGGGGAACCTGATCAATGTGAGCATCGCGGACCCGGATGTGCTCGGCGACCTGCCGAAGGTGAACGCGATGATGGAGTTCGTCCTGAAGCATGATGAGAATTATTTCTACGGCAGCGCACATCTGTATTTCGCTGCCATCCTCGCCACCACGCCGAAGAACCTCGGCGGAAAACCGGACAGTGCAAAATATCATTTCGAACGGAGCTTTGAGATCGGGAAGAACCTGTTCGTCCTGCCGCACTTGTACATGGCCAAGAGTT
>JAVBYA010000090.1 GCA_030824295.1 Bacteroidota bacterium | reverse complement strand
ACCCTCCTGCATGATGGTCTTGGACCATTCCGGTTCACCCGTGCTGTCCGTTGCGACGAACCAGCGGTCCGCCGGGAATTCTTTTGCCGCATTCTGTCCGGCCGCCACATAGCCGCCGTTCGCAGAAGGTGCAACGGAAGAGAACCACGCCAGGTCCGCACCCGCAATGAACCGGGACCACTGTACCGAACCGGTGCTGTTCACTTTCACCAGTGATCCTCCTTTTCCGCGTGAGTGTGTCGATCCGGCGAGCAGATGTCCTCCGTCCGGCGTCGGAATGATATCCCTGAATGCATCATACGATGCGCCGCCGAGTACTGCTGTGAAACTTGCGGTGCGGTGAAGGATGCGCTCTTTGTTCCATCCTCCGGGGATATTGCCGACCGTGACCGGCATGATGCGCCAGCGGTAGGTTTGTTCGGACGGAAGGTCGACCGTCAGCGATGGTTCATTTGTCTGTGTATCGACGATCAGGAATTCCATGGAGGTGGTATCGGAGATCTGTACGGAATAGGAGATGGCGTTCTCGATCGGCTTCCAGCGGAATGTTACGCGCTGATCACGGACCACGGCATTAGGGAGCGGTGCGATCGCTTCCGCCTGCGGCCGTGTGGTCTTCAGCACTTCCAGTCCGACCGTTGACGACAGACCGATGTTGCCGGCAGAATCGGCGGCGGTCGCACTCAACTGGTGTTTCTTTCCGTCCCCCCAGAAATCGCTGTACCAGATGAACGTGTAGGGAGTATCCGTTTTCCGTTCCAGAAAGATCCCGTCCACATAGAGCGAAACAGCAGTGATGTACGACTGATCGCTGGCAACGACGGTGATCGGGATCGGAGCGCCGATCTCGGTGTTCTCCGGCTGCACCACTTCCACGGTCGGCGGCGTCCGGTCCAATTCGTCGGTCGATCCGCATCCGGAAAGGGAGAACAGCAGAAGGATGGCGGATGTGATGATCGGTGTCTTCATGACCCTAGTATCCTGCCGCAAGACCGTATCCGCGCGGGTCAGTTGCACCGTAGAGCACGCCCCGTTCCGTGTCGATGATGATCCCTTCAGCGAGACCGCTGGAGCCGCGGCGTTCGGAGAGCGAATGTCCCATAGCGCGCAGTTTCTCCGCGGTATCCGCCGAGAGTCCGCGCCGTTCAAAATAGGTCACGTCCGGCGACCATTGATGGTGGATCCTCGGTGCATCGATCGCCTGCTGGATGTTCATCTCGAAATCGATCACATTGCAGATCACCTGCATCACAGTGGTGATGATGGTCGTCCCGCCCGGTGTGCCGATCACCATGAACGGCTTGCCGTCCTTGGTAACGATGGTCGGGGTCATGGAGGAGAGCATCCGTTTGCCCGGCTGGATCTCGTTCGCGATGTTCCCGAGCGCGCCGAACATGTTCGGCACTCCCGGCTTCGCGGAGAAATCGTCCATCTCGTTGTTCAGCAGGAATCCGGCTCCGTCCACAGCCACGAAACTGCCGAACCCTCCGTTGATGGTGGTGGTGACGCTGACGCAGTTACCCCATTTGTCCACAACGGAATAATGTGTCGTCTCTTCCTTTTCCATCGTCGGCGGTGTGCCGTGCGAGATGTCGCTGCTCTTGCTTGCACGAAGTGTGTCGATGGTCGCGCGGCGGACCTCAGCATAGTCTTTCGAGATGAGTCCGGCGACCGGCACGTCATAGAACGCCGGATCGCCGAGATGTTCCGCACGGTCTGCATACACTCTCCGCATCGCTTCAATGTACCGGTGGAGCGTTGCGGCAGAATTGTGTCCGGAGCTCCGCAGATCATATCCTTCCAGGATGTTCAGCAACTGCAGCAATGCGGTCCCGCCGGAACTCACCGGCGGCTGCGAAATGATCTCATACCCGCGGTACATCCCTTTCAATGGTTCGCGCACCACGGCTTCGTACGCTGCAAGGTCGGCATGCGAGATCATACCGCCGCCGCGTTTCATCTCTGCAACGATCAGATCGGCGGTGGTCCCTTTGTAGAATCCATCCTTCCCTTTGTCCATGATGCGCTTGAGCGTCTTTGCCAGATCGCGTTGCTTCCACGTTTCACCTTCCCGATAGGCACTGTCCCTGCTCACGAAGTACTTCGTGCTCCCTGCAAATTTTTTGAACATTGCACGTCCCCAGTTCAGGTCGTCCGCCAGGTCCTGCAGCAGCGGAAACCCGTCGTTCGCCAAGCGATACGCCGGCGCGATCACGCGTTTCCTGTCCATCGTTCCGAATTTCTCCAACCCGGTCAGCATCCCCGCGACCGCGCCGGGGACTCCTGAAGCAAGGTGTCCTTCCGTACTTTTATCGGACAGGAAATTCCCGGTACTGTCCAGGTACATATCGCGGAACGCAGCCCCCGGCGCTTTCTCGCGATAATCGATCGCAGCATATCGCCCGTCCGCCATACGGATATTCATGAACCCGCCTCCGCCGATGTTCCCGGCAGCGGGGTAGGTGACGGCAAGCGCAAATCCGACCGCAACAGCCGCGTCGACCGCATTGCCCCCTTGTTTTAGGACCTCCAATCCGGCCTGCGTTGCCAGCGGATCCGCTGAGACGACCATGCCGTTCTTGGCTTTGACCGGCTTTCGGGATGCAGCATCGTGAGCGGAGGGGAGAAGAAGGAGGGAAAGGAGCAGGAACGGAATGATGTTCTTCATTGATCGGCCTTAAATAAGAAGCCCTGTCGTGAGACAGGGCATTATAATAGAGGAGTAGGATGGATCAGAACGGAAGATCATCGTCCTTCGGAACATCCGAATGTGCCGGGGCCGGCTCGGATGCGGAACTGCTGCCGCTGCTTCCCCGTCCTGCACCGCCGCCGCCGTCCAGCATGATCAGCTGGTCAGCCACGATCTCGGTCACATACCGTTTGACGCCGTCCTTCTCATAATTCCGTGTCTGTAATTTTCCTTCGAGATAGACTTTCTTTCCCTTTTTCAGATATTCGCCGCAGATCTCGGCGAGTTTCCGCCATGCGACGATGTTGTGCCATTCCGTTTTTTCCTGTTGGTTCCCCTCCTGGTCCTTCCAGCTTTCGCTGGTAGCGATGGAGAACGTTGCAACTGCAACGCCGCTCGGCGTGTACTTCAATTCGGGGTCTTTACCCAAATTACCGATCAATTGAACCTTGTTTAAGCTGCGAGACATAAGACCTCCTTAAGGTAGACAGTGATTTGTGGAAAAAACATACGACAAACAGCAAAAAATGTCAAGTAAACACCCTCTCTATTTTATTGTCCGGAAAGGCGTCTGTTACGGCGGATCATTTTCCGTTATATTGCATCTAATAGAGTGCCGGACCGGAGAACGATTTCTATCGGACCGATGTTCCATCTGTCAAAGCGGTATATTAAAACACCTTTCCAAGAACATTCCCTTGATATAGAGTGACCATATGATGATGCATCGTACGTTCCATTCCTTTCTGCTTCTTCTCCTCGCATTCCCGTTCCTGAGCGCACAGCCGGCTGATCCGGTGACGATCACGATCTCCGGCGACCCGGTGAGTATTCCCGCCGGCGGTTCGCGGTCCGTATCGTTGATGGTGGACATCGCTGCGCCGTGGCACATCAATTCCCATGTGCCCAACGATCCCACGCTCATCGCTTCGAAGGTCACTGCATCGGCAGACGGACTCACACTCTCCCGCGTTGATTTTCCGGTTCCGCATGACGTCGTGTTCGGATTCTCCGATCAACCGGTCTCTGTCTTCCAGGGTAAGTTCGAGGTACGGCTCCGCCTGACCGCAGATGCAAAGGCCGCCCCCGGTCCGCAGAAACTCACCGTGACACTTCTCTACCAGGCGTGCGATGATCAAACGTGCCTTGCACCGAAACGGATCACTGCAGTAACGGAAGTGACGGTCACGGCCGCTGCCGCCGGCGCTGAGAGTGGAAAACAAGCTGAGCCGCCTGCCGTTCAGGAGTCCGCTCCCGCCGCACCGGAATCGCTGCAGACCTACAGCGGCGCACCCGCTTCGGCAACGCAGGAGGATTCGCTCGCGGCCACGCTGGAACGGAGCGGTCTCGCTCTCTCGCTGCTCTTGATCTTCCTCGGCGGACTTGCACTCAATCTCACACCGTGCGTCTATCCGCTCATCCCGATCACGGTGGGATACTTCGGCGGACAGAGCGAGGGAAGGACGAGCCGGCTCTTCCTGCTCGGCGTGCTGTACATGCTCGGTATGGCACTGACGTATTCCGTCATCGGTGTCGTCACGTCGCTCAGCGGTGCACTCTTCGGTACATTGTTACAGAACATCTATGTCATCATCGGCATCGCAGCGCTGTTCGTGGTGCTCGCGCTCAGTCAGTTCGGCGTGTATGAGTTCAACCTCCCCAGTTCGTGGATGGCCGCTGCCGGCGGCGCCAAAGGGGGAGCGTTCGGCGCCTTCTTCATGGGACTCACCATGGGGATCGTTGCCGCACCGTGCATCGGTCCGTTCGTGCTCGGTCTCGTCACCTTCGTAGCCGCCAAAGGGGACCCGTTCCAGGGATTCCTGATGTTCTTCGTATTGGCGATCGGTCTCGGGCTGCCGTATCTGGTCCTCGCACTCTTCTCCGGCAAGATCAAGAATCTTCCGCGTTCAGGGGAATGGATGGAAGGAGTGAAACATCTCTTCGGTTTCATCATGCTCGGCATGGCGCTCTACTTCCTCGATCCGGTCCTTCCGAAGGAACTGCGGCCGTACGTTCTGCCGGTCTTCGGTCTCATCGCTGCTGTCATCCTGATGTTCCTGGACAAGACCGGGAATTCGGTGAAAGGATTCCGCACGGTGAAGTTCGTGCTGATGCTGTTCATCGCCGCTCTGTCGGTCTATGCACTGATCCCGTCCGAACACGTGAAGCCGGAATGGAAGCCGTTCACAGAAGA
Organism: Bacteroidota bacterium; assembly: GCA_030824295.1. GTDB lineage: Bacteria > Bacteroidota > Ignavibacteria > UBA10030 > UBA8401 > UBA8401. The sequence continues at coordinate 593 of JAVBYA010000090.1, read as the reverse complement.
AGCGTACGAGCGCTCCTTGAAAGGGAATGAACTGATGGTCGTTGATTTCTATGCGGACTGGTGCATCCCATGCAAGGAGTTGGATGCGATCACATTCGCCGATGCATCGGTCGTTGAAGCATCCGGCGCATTCACGATGTACAAAGCGGACCTCACCAACTCCGATGATCCGGCAACGGAAGCACTCACGAAGCGGTTCGCGATCAAAGGCGTACCGACGATACTCATCATCGATGCCAAAGGGGTAGAACGGGATCGGATCACCGGATTTGTCGATGCCGAAGAATTCCTGCGGCGGCTGGCTGCGCTTCAATGAATTTTTTCGCAAAAATTCGCACGCTTTCAGCGGTACTCCCAGTCATCGGTTACTAAAACGGGAGTAGCTGCTCCAGTATCGACCGTTTTCATGGTTGATTTACAGAGAACATTTGATATATTGACTCTATCAATAGCTTACCTCTAGAAATTCCCTGCAGTTAATCAACAATGATCCTCATCCAACAAAAAGGAGTACCCATGAAGAAAATTTTTCAGTTTTCTTTCGTGATGCTGCTTGGGCTTATGGTGACCGCCGGTTCGGTCCTTCAAGCGCA
>JAVBYA010000342.1 GCA_030824295.1 Bacteroidota bacterium | reverse complement strand
CTCGGACGGGAAGATGAACACCTCGGCACGAGACAGCACGCCGAGCAATATGCCGCGTGTAAGCAATGCATCATGCACCTTCACGTTCGATAGCCGTGATGTCCGCTCGAGTATTTTGGCGGAGTAGCCGGCGTCATGACGGAAATCCCCGATCACCAGAAGCATCGGAAGTCCGCTCCGTCGCTCATACACATCCAGCACGTGGTGCAGCCCTTTTGTGGAATCGAGCCGGCCGCAGGCGAAGACCGCATACGGCACGCCGGACAGCTGCACGTGTTCCAGGAAGCGATCCGTACTTTCGGCATCAACGACCGGAGGGTCGATCCCGTTCGGGATGTACTGCATCCGTGCCGCATCCCTTGGTCCCACTTCCGCCCGTTTCGATTCCGCCACGGTCGTCGTCACGCGGCATGCTTTCAGGAAGAACCGCTCGGACCATCGCAGATATGTTCTGGCGAAACCGCTCCACTTTGCCCGCTGATACGGGTTCCCGTGGAATGTGCCGATGATCGGACTCCTCGTGAGCAGGGACAAAAGGTATCCGAAGATACCGAAATCCGAATTATGGATATGGATCACATCGAACCGGCGGCGCGTGAGCAGCACATGCAGCGTGCAGAGCAGGAAATAACTGAACGCACGGGTATGCTTCCCCTGCAGTGCCGGGATATGGATATACCGGACCCCATCGCTGCAGAGCGGAGCGCCGGCGGACCGGATCACATAGACATGATAGGTCGCTGCGCCGGACCGGTGTTCCAGTAAACGTTCCACCACACGGTCCGCACCAGCATCCGCGGGGAGTTTTTTAATGCCCAATACGGCGATCTGCATGCATCGGTCTTTCGCGCCGGTCAACGGTTGATGTAGGAATCCAAATGGGAGTACCGTCCGCTCACTTCGGGCTGAATAACTTTCTTCTCCGTCACGTTCAGATACGAGGTCCGCTTGACGACCGCCGCATCCTTTGTCACTTTGTTGTAATCAACGTACTGTTCGAACGGAACCGCCATACCGAACATCACCCGCAGTTTGTTCACCACCACCCAGCGCAGCACCGAGGTCCTCGGCAGCCGGGTATGGTACTTGCTTCTCATCGCCGTTTTGGCCGAAGAGACCATCCAGCAGTTCTGTGTGCATCCGGCCACTTTCGCTCTGATCTCTTTGGCCAGCGGTCCCTGATAGATCTCATCCCACGTTTGTTTCCGAAGATTCCCCATCCACAGGTCGTTCCGCACATTGCAGGCATACACATCGCCCCAGGGATCGAGGAAGACATTGTCCGTTCCCTGCGTGCAGGCGTGCAGACGGTCATGCCCCAGTACCTTCTCGATGAGGCCGAGGTTCAGGTACCCCCGGAACCAGTTCTTGATGCTCCATGTCCGGAGCATCTCGACGATCAGCTCTTCGATCTTCTTGGCGACCGTACGCCGTTCATAGATGTGATTATCGTTCTTATGGAATTGGAATGCGTTATGGAGGGCGGAGGTGGCCAGTTCCACATTCATCTTCTTCGCCATATGGAACATCCCGACCACTTCATGGATGTTCTCATCCTGGAATGTCGTTGCAAACCCAAGATCGGTGCCCCCAGCCTCGATCAACAACTGCATCGTCTCGAGCTTCTTCTTGAACCCGTTCTTCTCCCCGCGGATCGTGTCATTCGTCGCTTCGAATCCCTCCACACTGATGCGTACTTTGATGTTGGGATACTTCTTGATGATGGGAACGAGCTTCTCCGGGTGGAGTCCGTTGGTGCTGATCTCGAGCGTTTTCGTTTTCGGATTCAGCAGATCGCAGATCTGCATCAGGTCCTGCCGCAGTGTCGGTTCACCCCCCGTGATATTCAGATAATCGAAATTCGACGGCAGCTTCTCGAGCGTTGCCATGTCGATCTCAAAGTTCGGGTGGGTCGGATTCTTCCAGATATAACACATGGAGCATCGGGAATCACAGCGATATGTGGTGATAAGGGAAAGATCCATAGGTCTTACGCTTGAAGGGACCGGTACACGTCCATGAGTCTCTGATAATGCAACTCCGGCGAATGACGGTCGATGATGAACTGCGTGGACCGTGCCCCCATCGCAGAGAGCGACTGGCGGTCCGACAGCAAATATACGATTTTCTTTCCGAGTTCCACAGCGTTATTCGGCTCAAAAAGGGCTCCATTTACGCCGTCATGCACGACTTCCGGCAATGAACCGTGATCCGAGGCAATGACCGGAACACCGGCGGCAAGACTCTCCAATGCAGCATTGGGCATGTTGTCGTACCACACGGAGGGCACCACTGCGATCCGAGCCCGGCGCAGCAGTGCGAACACTTCATTCTTCGGCAGGTTCCCGTGGAATGTGACACTCCGGATGTTGTGTTCGGTGACCGTACGCTGCAATTGTTCCATGTAATCCTGAGCACCTGCCCCTACAATAGAACAACGGATCGTGCTGTTCGGTTGCATCTCATTGATCCACCGCATGGCATCGATCAGCAGATGGACCCCTTTCAGCGGTTCTACCCTGCCGACAAAGATGACATCGATATCCTTTTCGGATGAAGCGGGGACGGTCTCACCCGGCTGAACGAATGTCGGCACATGCACCAATCGGTCCGCTTCCCATCCTGCCTCGATCATCTTCTGCCGTGTGAATCCGCTCGGCAGGATGAACTTCCGGATATGATCATACATACCGGTCCATTCATGGAATTTCGTTGCAGCATAGTTGACCGCCGATGCTCCCAGCGAACCCTGCACGCAGCGGTACCGGACGCTGTTGAGCATGGACCCTTTTACGCACAATTCACACACGGCGCCGTCCCGGACAAGATGAGCGTTCGGACACACCATGGCGAAATCTGAGATGCGGACCGCGAACGGTATCCGGTGCCGGGAAAGCACAGACAGCACGGACGGCGAAAGCTTCCGGAGATAATGTAACACAATTGCGAAATCCGGTCTGTGCTCTGTGATAAGTCTGTCCAGAGCCTTTTCCACTTCGAACGAATAGAAGGACCGGCCAAGCGTTCTGAGGAATGCGGATGCATTCCATGTCTGATCCTTGAAATAGACCTCTTCGCTGTTCGAAAGCGGAGGAACGAAATATTGGGCATACTCCGTCGGTTCATTCTTCGCATAGCGGATGGAGAATGGTATCACCTCATGGCCGTGCGACGTCAGGAGGTCCTGCAGATTGAACAGGTACCGCTCCGGTCCGCCACTGACGAAATACCGGTAATTGATGATGAGGATCTTCACCGGCCGCTCCGATACCATTGGACGAAATCCCGGATCCCGTCATCGATGGCGACCGCCGGAGCATATCCAAGGATCCGTTGTGCTTTGGAGATATCCGCATACGTCACTTCCACATCACCCGGCTGTGCAGGAAGGAACCGGGTCTTGGCAGCGACCCCTGTATGGCGTTCGATGGCCGAGACGAGGTCACGCAGAGAAATGGTCGTGTGCTCGCCGAGGTTCAGCACCTCGAACCCGGAGAGATGCTCCATGGAAAGGAGTATCCCGGCAAGAATGTCACGGATGTTCGTATAATCCCTGCGGCTCGTACCATCCCCGAACAGAGTGATCTCCTTCCCCTCCATCACATGGCGGACGAATTGATGGATCGCCATCTCGGGACGCTGGCGGGGACCGTACACTGTGAAGAACCGAAGACAGAAGATATCGAACTGATACAGATGGTGATAATTATAGCAAAGCAGTTCACACGCTTTTTTGGTCGCGGCATACGGCGAGATGGGATTGTCCACTGCATCGGTCTCGGAGAACGGGACCTTCGGGTTGTTCCCGTATACCGAAGAGGACGACGCGAAGACCATCCGGCGGACGCCGGCCTGCTTCATGGCTTCCAGTATGTTGAGCGTTCCGCGGACATTCACGTCATAGTACAGTTCCGGAGACACGATGGAGGGCCGGACACCTGCCCGTGCCGCCAAATGGACCACCGTATGAACGGCATGGTCCTTGAAGATCCCGTCGATGACGGAGCGGTCCCGGATATCCCCTTCGACCAGGGTGAATCGTTCGTTCTTCATGGCCTGCGCAATGTTGCTCCGCTTCAATGCCGGATCGTAGAACGAATCGAAATTATCCAGACAGATCACACGCTCGCCCCGGTCCAGCAAAGCGTTCGTCAGGTGAGAACCAATGAATCCGGCACCGCCGGTGATAAGGGTCGTTGTTGTCATATCAATATTTGAAGAAGAAATTCTTGAGTCTTCGGAGATTCAACCGCCGCAGTGCGTCGATGACTCCGCCGTTTTTGATCATTGAACTGATGTAAGCGATCTTGTGCTGGAAATACCGTTGGCGCTGCGACCGTTTCAGTTCCCCGGCATCAACGCTCCATCGAGACCCTTCCGTATCGAATTCCGCCAGCGAGAGCACACCGCCGGACCGGCCGGGGATGACCAGCTGCGCAGGAAGACCGGCCCGTCGGGCGATCAGATACTGCCAGAGGTTCAAGTGCTCCTGAGCATAGGTCTTCCAGGTCCATGAGGAGACCGCTGCCGTTCCGGCACGCCGAGTTTCCGTGATCCCGCGAAACACCTCCGCAAGTTCGTCGAATGTCATGAACGGGTGAGTGATGCCCCCGGGGATATCCAGATGATACCCCACCGGCGGAACAATGGTCTTCACACCTGCATGCAGGGCATCGATCGTTCCGATCTGTCCTTCATCCGTCCCTGTATAGAGATAATAATCGATGGCAGAGAGGATCCCGGCATAGGCCGCACGGTCGAATTCCGGAACATACTCTACGGTGAATCCTTTGTCGCGGAGACGGAGTACGACATCGTCCCAGCCGGCACCGATAATAGCGAACGAGAACAACGACGGATCGATGGTCCCGGCAAGCTGCGAAATGAAATGCTCTCGCTTCCGCCCGTCCGGATAGACCCGTGATGCGATACCGATCCGGACCTTCTTCGGAGAAGCCAGGGCATCATGTGCCGGATTGATGAAACAGAGCTTCTCCCGAGGTATACCGAGCGCGGCAAGTTCCGCCATATGGTGGGACGACATGCAGATACCGTACGCCCCCTTTTCCAGTCCGCCAGCCAGATAGTGCTGCTTCGCCGTGGTATCGATGTGCGTGACCATCAATGTATCCAGTCCTTGCGACGGTTCCGCATAACCGCTGTAGATGATATGATGATTCACATCCGCGGCGTGCGACGGCGTCTTGGCGATGTCTACAGTGATACCGGCAGCGGACAATTCCTCGCTGAGCCGCAATGCGAACTTTCCCAGTATCCACTCATGGACATCCTCATAGCAGACGATGCGTACGACCATAGTTCATCACCCCCTGTATTCGCTCTTCCGGACGATATCCGCCGGTCTGATCTTGAACAGCCGTAAACAATGCAGAACGGTCATCCGTGCATCGATGCCTGGACGCAGCGTGCGCCGATACGAATCATATCGGTCCCACAATCTGAAATCGAGTGTCCGCTTCAGGAGCCGGTACAGATGTTCACGGTAGATCCC
>JAVBYA010000383.1 GCA_030824295.1 Bacteroidota bacterium | reverse complement strand
CAAAGGGGGACAGAACGTCAACAAGGTCGAAACGGCCGTCCGGCTCCGGCATCTTCCCAGCGGTGTGGTCGTTGCCTGTCAGGAGGAACGCTCTCAATTCCAGAACCGCGAGCGCGCCATGAAGATGCTCAAATCCCGGCTCTATCAGATCCGCAAGGAAGAAGAGGAGGCTCGATTGGCGGCCATCGAAGGGACCAAGAAGAAGATCGAATGGGGAAGCCAGATCCGCTCCTATGTGTTCCATCCCTATAACATGGTGAAGGACCATCGGACCGAACATGAGACCAGTGATGTGCAGGGAGTGATGGATGGTGACCTCGACAAGTTCATCAAAGCCTACCTGATGCAGTCCAGCAATCAAAAGGCTGATTGATATGTCCTTCACGATGCTCGTGGCGCGGCGGTTCCTGCAGTTCCGGCGTTCCGCGAATACGCAGAGTTTCATCTCGTTCGTCACGCTGATCTCCATCATCGGCGTTGCGCTCGGCGTTGCATCGCTCATCATCGCCCTGACCATCCTTGGAGGATTCGAGAAGGAACTCAAAGAGAAGGTGGTCGGGTTCACCACCCACATCCAGATCACCACCTACACCAATCAGCCCGTCCGTTACTATCAGAATGTAGAGAAGAAACTGCGGGACGAAGTGCCGGAGATCCGTTCGGTGTCGGCGTACATCGCCAAAGAAGGGATGGTCAACTTCGGTGATGCCACCGAAGGGATCATCGTCAAAGGGATCGAATCGTCCGACTCCGCCGCCGGTATCGGCAAATATCTCACCGCCGGTGCGCTGGACCTTTCGATGATCGATGAAGGTCTCTACGGCTGTGTCGTCGGACGGAAGCTGCTCACTACCCTCGGTGCATCGCTCCATGATACGCTGCTCGTCTTCGGACTGCAGGGACATATCCAGACCTCCATCGCTCCCAGCGTGATGGCCTTTGTTGTGAACGGCATCTACGAATCGGGCATGTCCGAGTATGATGATATCTACTTCTTTGTCGGCATCCCTGCAGCCCAGCAGCTGGTGAATTACGAGAATGCCGTCACCGGTTTTGAAGTGATGGTCCGGGATGTGGACCAGGTGCAGCCGGCGGCGGACCGCATCATTGAAGTTTTAGGGTATCCTTTTACGGCCCGGACACTCTATCAATTATACCGCAATCTGTTCACCTGGATCGAGCTGCAGAAGGAACCGATCCCCATCATCCTTGGACTCATCATCGCCGTTGCGGCCGTGAATATCATCGGCACATTACTGATGCTCGTCCTGGAGAAGAGGAAACAGATCGGTGTTCTCCGCTCGCTCGGAGCATCGGCATCGTCCATCCGCCGCATCTTCGTGATGAACGGTGTCATCATTGCGTTCGTCGGAACTCTGCTCGGGAATGCGGCCGGTTTCCTCGTCTGCTGGATCCAGCAGCAATACCAGATCATCTCGCTTCCTTCCACCATTTATTTCATGAAGACGGTCCCCATCCACTTCCGCGCGGAACATTTCCTGATCGTTTCATCGGTCAGTATCGTCCTCTGCATCCTGGCGTCGTACATACCGGCCCGGTTAGCGTCCCGCATGGACCCCATCAAAGCGATCCGGCTCGGCTGATGAAATACACGTTCTTCATAGCGAAACGGTATCTGCTGGCCAAAAAAGAGGCCGGGTTCATCACCGTCATCTCGATGATCTCCGTGCTCGGCGTGACCGTCGGTGTCGCGGCACTCATCGTGGTCCTGTCGGTCTTCAACGGGTTCAACGGACTGGTCACCGATATCCTGGTCGGTTTCGATCCTCATGTCCGCATCCAGATCCCGGCAGCGTCGGATACTGCGGCCGCTTCTTCCATCCGCACTTTTCTCGCCGGGCAGCAGGATGTCTCCGCTGCATCCCCGTACGTCTCCGGCAAAGGGATGATGATCTCCAAACGGACGACCAAAGTGATCTTCATCCGCGGACTTGAGACCGATGCGCTGCCTTCCGTATCCGGCGTCGCTTCGAGCATGGTGATGGGGAATGCGCAGTTCTCCCCGGATGCTCCGGAGATCGTCATCGGCTACAGTCTTGCCGACAAACTCGGCATCGGCATCGACGATACACTCTATATCGTGACCTCGGCAGGGGTGAAGGATGCCCTCACCGGTATGGCGCTTCCGCAGCTGTTCGCGCTTCGGGTGATCGGCATTTATGAGGCTCGTAACAAGGAATATGACGGCGTCTATGCCTTCACGTCCATCGCAACATCGGGCGCATTGTTCTCTACCGACCGGATCCATGGATTCGATGTCCGTCTGAAGACGATCGATCGTTCAGAAGATTTTGTGGAGTCTGTCCGTGAACAGTTCGGCGATACGGTCATCGTGCAGTCCTGGTTCGATCTGCACCGGGACCTCTATTCCGTCATGCAGGTGGAACGGTGGTCCGCGTTCATCATCCTTGCGCTCATCATCGCTGTCGCTTCCTTCAATCTTCTCGGCTCGCTGACCATGACGGTCATCGAGAAGACCCGCGACATCGGTATCTTGAAGGCGATGGGGGCAACGCAGCGTGACATCATGACCATCTTCCGTCTGGAAGGGATCCTGGTGGGCGTGGTCGGTTCCGTCCTGGGTCTTGTGCTCGGCACATTTATCTGCTGGCTGCAGGTGGAATTCCAGCTGTTCGCACTCGATTCCAGCGTGTATATCATACCGGCGATCCCTATCGAAATTAGGGCGATGGACCTCATCCTTGTCCCGTTATCAGCGTTATTCCTTTGTTCACTTGCCGCATACCTTCCGTCGAAGCGTGCGGCGATGCTGCAGCCATCTGAAGCTGTCCGTTGGGAGTGATATGATCCTCGAAGCGAAGAATATCAAAAAGCGGTATGGATCTGCATCCGCCGGTTATCTGGAGGTGCTGAAAGGCGTCACCGTCTCCTTTACGGAAGGGGAAGTGGTCGCAGTGGTAGGACAATCCGGCGCCGGCAAAAGCACGCTCGTGCATATGCTGGGACTGCTGGACCGGCCGACAGAGGGGGAAGTGCTGTTCGGCGGGAACGACGTCACACGCTATTCCGATGAACAAATCTCCAAGGTCCGGAATACCAGTATCGGTTTTGTTTTTCAGTTCCATCATCTTCTGCCGGAGTTCACGGCGCTTGAGAATATATTGATGCCGTCATATATCGCCGGGAACAGCGGGCCGGCTTTTACTGAAAAGGCTCAATCGCTCCTGAGCGATGTCGGACTGGCGGATCGGGCTTCCCATCGTCCCGCCGAACTATCGGGAGGGGAGCAGCAGCGTATTGCCGTTGCCCGCTCCTTGATGAATGACCCGAAGATCGTCTTTGCCGACGAGCCCTCGGGAAACCTGGATTCAGACAATGCCGACCGGCTGCATGACCTTCTGTTCTCCTTGCGGGAAAAGCACCGCAGGACCTTCGTGATCGTCACTCACAATAAAGAACTCGCCGCACGCGCAGACCGCATTATCACCCTCCAAAACGGACTTATTGTAGCATAATCGACCATCCTTGCCACTTGACATGGAGGCATTTTGTCCGTATATTAGCACTCGAAATGGGAGAGTGCTAAGAAATTACTGCTCTCATAACTTGATATAACCAAACATGTTACAAGGAGGCTCTATGAAAATTCATCCCCTTTCAGATCGTATCGTTGTAAAACCGGCTGAAGCCGAAGAAAAGACCAAGGGTGGTCTGTTCCTTCCGGATACTGCAAAAGAGAAACCGGTGTGGGGAGAGGTGATCGCTGCTGGTCCGGGAAAAACCTCGGATGACGGCAAGAAGGTCCCGATGGAAGTGAAAGTCGGCGATAAAGTGCTGTATGGGAAGTATTCCGGTACGGAGATTTCCGTTGATGGACAAGAGGTCCTGATCATGCGCGAAAGCGACATCTTCGCGATCATGCCGAAATAATCCAACAGAATAAGAACATCAACTCAAGGAGATAGAACAATGGGTGCTAAAATTATTACGTTCGAATTCGATGCACGCGCCGGTCTGAAGCGTGGTGTCGATCAACTGGCGAATGCCGTGAAAGTGACGCTCGGACCGAAAGGCCGTAACGTTGTGATCGAGAAGAAATTCGGTGCACCGACCATCACCAAGGACGGCGTGACCGTTGCAAAGGAAGTGGAACTGGAAGATCCCATCGAGAACATGGGTGCACAGATGGTGCGTGAAGTTGCTTCGAAGACCTCCGATGTGGCCGGCGACGGTACCACCACGGCGACCGTGCTGGCACAGGCGATCGTCCGCGAAGGCCTGAAGAACGTCACCGCCGGTGCGAACCCGATGGACCTGAAACGCGGTATCGATCTCGCGGTCACCAAGGTCATCGAGCGTCTGAAAGCGATGAGCAAGACCGTGGAAGGGAAGAAAGAGATCGCACAGGTCGGCACGATCTCCGCGAACAACGATCCGACGATCGGCAATCTGATCGCGGATGCGATGGAGAAGGTCGGCAAGGACGGCGTCATCACGGTTGAAGAAGCGAAGGGTACCGAGACCACCGTGGATGTGGTGGAAGGCATGCAGTTCGACCGCGGCTATCTCTCCCCGTATTTCGTCACCAACGCGGATACGATGGAAGCCGAACTTGAGAACCCCTTCATCCTGATCCATGACAAGAAGATCGGTGCGATGAAGGACCTGCTCCCGATCCTGGAGAAGATGGCCCAGTCCGGCCGTTCCATCCTGATCATTGCGGAAGAGGTGGAAGGCGAAGCACTGGCGACCCTCGTCGTGAACAAACTGCGCGGCACGCTCCGCGTTGTCACCGTGAAGGCTCCCGGCTTCGGCGACCGCCGCAAGGCGATGCTCGAGGATATCGCGATCCTCACCGGCGCACAGGTCATCTCGGAAGAGAAGGGCTACAAGCTGGAGAACGCCACGCTGGCCTACCTTGGCACCGCCAAGAAGGTCGTCGTCGACAAGGACAACACCACCATCGTCGAAGGCGCCGGCAAATCCGAGGATATCAAGAAGCGTATCGCTGAGATCAAATCCCAGGTCGACAAGACCACGTCGGATTACGATAAAGAGAAACTCCAGGAACGTCTGGCGAAGCTCTCGGGCGGCGTTGCCGTGCTGAAGATCGGCGCATCGACCGAAGTGGAGATGAAAGAGAAGAAAGCACGCGTCGAGGATGCGCTGCATGCCACCCGCGCTGCAGTGGAAGAGGGTATCGTTCCCGGCGGCGGCGTTGCGCTGCTCCGTGCGATCGAAGCACTCACCGATGTGAAGACCGCCAATGCCGATCAGGCAACGGGCGTCCAGATCCTGCGCCGCTCGCTCGAAGAGCCGCTGCGCCAGATCGTTGCCAACGCCGGTCTCGACGGTTCCGTCGTCGTGGACAAGGTGAAGGCCGGTAAGGACGACTTCGGTTTCAATGCACTCACCGAGACGTATGAGAACCTCATCAAGGCCGGCGTCATCGACCCGACCAAGGTGAGCCGCGTCGCCGTGGAGAATGCTGCGAGCGTTGCTTCGCTGCTCCTCACGACCGAAGCGACCATCGTTGAG
>JAVBYA010000442.1 GCA_030824295.1 Bacteroidota bacterium | reverse complement strand
GAACGGGACCGGTGTGCGGGACGATGCTGCTTTGACGGTATTGTACCGGTCGGACGGTTCAGCGCCGGCGGTGATGCGGACCGTCGCTCCGGCATTGACATCCTTGTGCGACAGGAACAGTTCGTTCATTGCTTTCCCGTTCTTTGCTGCCGAGTGGATGTACATATCGGTGGAAGCATTCCGCTGCGTGATGATGGTGAACCGTTTCCCGCCTGCCGTTCGGACGATCACCGTGTCGAACAGCGGTGTGGTCATCGTATATTCCGGCGTGCCGGGTGTTACCTGATAGAGTCCTATCGCGCTCATCACATACCAGGCGGACATCTGCCCGCAATCCTCGTTGCCAGAGAGACCGTCCGGTCGGTCCGAATAGAGTTCGTCCAGTATCTGCCGGACACGCTGCTGCGTCTTCGCCGGTGCTCCGGCGTAGGTGTACAGATATGCCATGTGGTGGCTCGGCTCGTTGCCGTGCGCATACTGGCCGATCAGTCCGGTGATGTCGGATTGCTGGCGTCCTTCCAGTGTGCTTGAAGTGCTGAAGAGTTCATCCAGCTTCTTCACGAACGCATCGCGTCCGCCGTAGAGCTGCATCATACCGGGGATGTCGTGCGGAACAAAGAAGCTGTACTGCCAGGAGTTCGCTTCGGTGAAGTCGAGCGACACCGCGGCAGGGGAGAACGGTGTGTTCCAGCTGCCGTTCTTCTTTCCCCGCATGAAGCCGACGGATGGATCGAAGACATTCCGGTAGTTCTGGGACCGTTTAGCGAATTGTGCCGCGATCTTTTTGTTCCCTGCCGCTTCCGCCGCCCGTGCGATGCACCAGTCATCATACGCGTATTCAAGTGTTTTGGAGACCGATTCGGATTCCTTCTCTCCCGGTACATACCCGTGCGTCCGGTAATGCGACAGACCGAAATGGTCCTTCTCGGCACTGGCGACCATTGCTGTGAGTGCTTTTTTCCGGTCGAATCCGGTGAATCCTTTCGTCACGGCATCCGCGATGACGGAAACGGAGTGATATCCGATCATGCAGTACGTCTCATTCGCGCACAGTTCCCACACCGGCAGCAGTCCCCCTTCATCATACTGCGCAAGGAACGTGTTGACGAATTCCACCGTCCGCTTCTCGTCGATAATGGAAAGGAGCGGATGTAGCGCGCGGAATGTATCCCACAACGAGAAGACCGTGTAGTGCGAACGCCCTTTCGCGGTACGGATCGTGCCGTTCATACCGCGGTACCGGCCGTCCGCATCGCTGAAGGTATTCGGCGCGATCATCGTATGATAGAGCGCCGTGTAGAAGGTCCGGCGCTGTTGCTCTGTGCCGCCGCGGACATCGATAGCGCTGAGTGCATCGTTCCACGTTGCAGCCGCGCGTGTACGGAATTGGCCGAAGTCCCATCCGGCTGCCTCCTGCTGCATGTTCTTCCGTGCACCGTCGATGCTCACGGAGGAGAGCGCGACCTTTACGGTGAGCTGATTGTTCATGCGGGTATCGAAGAGCAGCGCCGCTTTCGTATTCGTTCCGCTGCTGCTGTCCCGACCCCAGACGATCGTATCGTTCTGCGCTGCAGCAACGGCAAGGATCGGCAATGAGAACTGCGCCACGAAATAAAGATGCTGATCCCGCGCCCATCCGTTCGAACGGCGGAACCCGGTGATCTCCGTTGTTCCGTTGCGCTGCAGGAAGGAGTGGATCACCACATCCGGTCCCAGTCCATGCTTCAGATCGATGATCACAAAGGAGGAATCCTGACGCGGTAAGTGGTACCGGTGAATGCCGGTGCGCGTGGTTGCGGTCAGCTCGGCTTCGATATCGTCATCGGTCAATCGGACACGATAGTATCCTGCGGATGCGGATTCATCCCGGTGCGAGAATGTTGAGCGATAGCGTGCCGGCAGCAGCGATGGACGGCGGGACATCGGCTTGAAGAGGATGTCGCCGTAGTCCGGTACGCCGGTCCCGCTCAGATGCGTATGACTGAACCCGATGATGGAGGAATCGGAGTAATGATACCCGCCGCACGCATCCCATCCTTCCACCCGTGTGTCCGGACTCAGCTGCACCATGCCGAACGGCGTGGTGGCACCGGGGAAGGTGTGTCCGTGTGCGTCCGTGCCGACGAAAGGGTTGACCAGTCCGGCGGGACCGGATTGACCGAAGAGTGGAACGGTGAGCAGAAGAACGATGACGATTGTCCGCATGATTGGCTCCGTTGAACGATGTGCGGTAAAATAGAGAATTGTTCAGCGAAAGGCGATACGTTTCAGCAATCAGAGGGATTTCCGGAGTTCTTCCGCACGAATTTTTCCGTATATTTCCCGCACTGAATTTTACGAAAGGAACCGTATGTCCACCAAAGCTGTCCTCATCACCGGCGCGAACGGCGAGATCGGCCACGGTCTCGTGGCGCGTCTTACCGAGAAACATCCCGATATCCGCATCGTTGCCATCGACGTCCATCCGCTCAGCAAGACGCTCCAGGAGAAATGCCACGAAGTGATCGTCGGCGACATCATGGACTCGTCGCTGCTCGACCGTCTTGCCGCCTTCTATGATTTCGGCACCATCTATCATCTCGCCGCCATCCTCTCCACCAAGGCGGAGCGCGAACCGGTGCTCGGTCACCGCGTGAATGTGGACGGGACGCTGGGACTGCTCGAGCTGGCGGCGCGCCAGGCGCGTGCTACCGGCGAGAATGTGAAGTTCCTCTTCCCGAGTTCCATCGCAGCGTACGGACTGCCGGATGTGCCGACGAAGATGAAGTCGGGCAAGGTGAAGGAGTCGCAATGGCTTGATGCGCGGACCATGTACGGCATCAACAAGAAATATTGCGAGGACCTCGGACGCTACTACAATTGGTACTACCGGCAGATCGATCCGCAGCCGACCGCGGCGCATGTCGATTTCCGCGGCATCCGCTTTCCCGGACTCATCAGCGCCATCACGCTTCCCACCGGCGGTACGAGCGATTACGGTCCGGAGATGATGCACTACGCCGCACAGGGAAAGGTCTACGATTGCTTCGTGCCGGAGAGCGCCACGCTCCCGTTCATGGTGATGCCCGATGCCATCAATGCGCTGCTCACGCTGGAAGCAACACCGGCTTCGAACCTGACGCAGGTCGTCTATAATATCGGCGCATTCTCCGTTTCCGCGAAGGATTTCTACGATGTCATCAAACAGGCGTTCCCCGAAGCGCAGGTGAATTTCAAACCGGATTCACTCCGACAGAAGATCGTCGACAGCTGGCCGGCGGATGTGGATGATACCATGGCGCAGAAGGAGTGGGGCTGGAAAGCGGAGTATGATTTCAAACGCTCGTTCGAAGAGTATCTCATTCCGGCGGTGAAGCAAAGGTACGGCCGGTGACCATCCGGCTGCTCATCGTAGTTCTTCTCTTCTGTTCGGCGGCGGCAGCGCAGCCGCTGCCGAAGCTGGTCTTCGTCTCCGATACGCAGCAGCCTATCTGGATCGAAACTCTTCGTCTGCAGGAGGATGACAACATCCACGCCTCCCGTTCCATCTATCGCAGCATCCTTCAGGAATCTTCCGCCGTCGCCGTGGTCCATCTCGGCGATATCACCTCGATTGGCATGTTCGATTCCTATTGGGGACCGTTCGATGAGTTCAAGCGATCGGTACGTGTGCCGGTCCATCCTGCACTCGGCAACCACGACTACTTCATTTTCCATGGTGCTTCCATGCAGCAGTTCCGGAAGCGTTTTCCGGAGCGGACCACATCCTGGTATGCGTTCACGGTACAGCGTGTCGGCATCATCATCCTGAATTCGAACTTCTCCCGGATGAGCGACGAAGAACAGGAGCAGCAGCAGACGTGGTACCGTGCGCAATTGATCGCGTTCGACGAGGATACCACTGTCGCCGCTGTCATCGTTGCCTGCCATCATTCCCCGTACACCAACAGCAGCATCGTGGAACCGTCGCGCGGCGTTCAGAACAGATTCGTCTCTCTCTTCTCCATGTATCCTAAATCGCTTCTCTTTCTGAGCGGTCATGCCCACACGTATGAGCATTTCCGTCTGCGGGAACGGGATTTCCTCGTCATCGGCGGCGGGGGAGGACTGCTGCAGCCGCTCCTGCCCGAACGTGAACGTCGTTTTCAGGATCTCTATCAAGCGCCGGGTGAACGGCGGTTCTTCCATTATCTGAACTGCACGGTCAGCGATTCTTCCCTGCAATTGAATGTGATGCGGCTGCGCGATGACCATTCCGGTGTTGAGTCCGCAGATTCCCTTCTTCTGGCATTCCCGCTGCGGACAGGGCGATGAGACGTTCCCATCTCTTCATCATACTGTCCGCACTCTGTTCTCTTTTCCTTTCTGCACAGGAGGCAGCCGCACCGCCGTTCCTTTCGCATCCCGGCGCGTATCGGCCCGGTGAATGGTACGGCAGTGCCGGACTCTCGCTGACCATCCTTCCGCGCTCTATTGTGGAAGAGGAGATCCGCCAGATCCCGATGATCAACGCATCGGTGCGGTACGGACTCCCGTACGATCTCTCCCTGCAAGGTTCTTTCTCTACGGTCTATCTCACGAATGTCATCTCTGCCGGACTTCTCTGGTCCGTGGCGTACGGTCCGGTGTGGTTCGGATTCTCCGACCATCTTTCGTATTGGTTCGGCGTGGCGGATATGGAAGGGTTCGATACCGGCGCGATGGGTTTGGTGAACACGCCGGGCATCAGCGCCGGACTCGATATCGACGGATACAAGGTCTCTTCCCGAACGGAACTGCTGCTGCTGATCTCGCAGCATACATACTTCGGTTCTGCATCGGTGGGAAGGATCAAGCCGGAGGTGGCCGGCATCATTTCGTCACTCACGCTGGAGCAGGACCTGTGGAATGGGACATCCTTCGCATTCACCCTCCGCGCCAACTATGCACGGCCGAACTATCAGCTCTGGCTCGCGTTCTCCGTGCAGGACCGGTGGCTGGTCTATCCTGAACTCCAGGTTTCCTATCTATTTTGATGAACATGACGCGAACATATCGGCTGACGGTAATTCTCACAGCGGCATTCCTCTGGGGCTCGTGCACCAAAGAGATGTCCGTGGATGTCCCGACGGTCGCGCAGAGCAGATTGACCGCCGCAGCACCGATGACATCAACGCAGCGTCAATCACTTAACGGAGTGTACGCCGTTGAATCCGGTACCGACCGGCTCGGGAAGTGGGCTGTTGTGCAGATGACCGGCTCGACGATCTCCATCTACACCGGAAAGAATGCCGGACTCTTCGTGCTGAAGAACGGCATCGTCGACTCGGCAGTGGTGATGGAAGGATACTGGCGGTACACGCAGAGCAGCGAGACCGGTTCGGCGTGGCTGGAAGTGCAGAGGGACAGCATCAGTCGTGCGGTATTGCGCGGAGAGCCGCTCCCCGGACAGATCGTGATCTCCGGGATGCTTGCCGACGGCTCATCGGATCCTTCGGTGCCTGTTCGTCTCCGCTTTGACCGGCCGCTCAAGGACACTGCGTTCGCTGTGATCGCGCACAGAGGG
>JAVBYA010000385.1 GCA_030824295.1 Bacteroidota bacterium | reverse complement strand
TTCCTGTTCGATTCACTTGTCGCGAACACATCCGCGATGATGAATCCGCCGGACCGGATGAAATCCGCTAACGCCGCTTCGTGTTCCGGAAGGAAAGTGAATTGTTCGTCCCCCGTCAGCAACAGCAGGATCTTCGCGTTCTTCAGCGTGCCGGATGAAAGATCGCTCGCAGTGACCGGCGTTTTCAGGTTCGTGTTCTTTGACAGATATTCCTGCAGCGGACCCATGAGTTTCTCGAGCGGGATGACACTCACCGTTCGAACCGCAACAGGAGCAGTGCCGCCCGGCATCTCGTCCGGTGACACGATCTTCACATTTTGCCGACGCATCGTGGAGTCTGCGCCGTTCATGCCGGACACCTCGAACTCCGTCCGGTCGAAATAGAAACTGAGATCGGTGAACTCGGAAGGCTGATTGTTCTCATCGTACCCCAGGATGAAATCCTTCAGCGTCAGTTTCACTTTCCCAGCATCCTCTGAGAGAGGATCGAAGACGATCAATCCGTCGCGGACGTCGTTCCGGAAGACC
Source organism: Bacteroidota bacterium (assembly GCA_030824295.1). Classification (GTDB taxonomy): domain Bacteria; phylum Bacteroidota; class Ignavibacteria; order UBA10030; family UBA8401; genus UBA8401. Next base: position 4,999 of record JAVBYA010000385.1, on the reverse strand, counting down.
GGTTTGCCCAGGTAATGCACGGTCCGGCGGATGATCCCCATCCGGCTCTCGAACACGTCATCATCGACTCCCGACGTCCCTTTCCTCTTCTTGAAATACTCCTCAAGGCTCTGATACTTGCTGCTCTTCTCTTCCCTGCCGTAACAGTAGAACTTGTCCCCCCGCTCCGACTCCAGGACCGCATTCTCCGGATCGAAGTTGATCTTGGATGCGGAGTAATTATAGATGGTCACTTTGAAGACCGTGAACCGGTTCGGCACAAATCCGAGTTCCGGATCGACCCAATTACCGAAAGTGAACGGGTTCGTTGAATAATATCCGTTGCTGGACTGCTCCGGGAACTCGAACGTGTTCAGCTGATAATCGGACATGTATTTGATCTCGACCTTGAAATCCTTCCGGTCGAAACTGATCCCTTTCCTGTCCTCGCTGATCTTGTACAGTGTCTTATCAAGGAATTTCCTGGTGAGCACCGAGTCAGGCGAGAGGACATACTCCACGCGCGTCGGCGGGAAGACGATGTATTGGTACAGCGCGTCACATCCTGTCAGCACAACGCTCGCTATGAGGAGGATCCCAAAGTTCCGCACTCAGTACCCCGCGAAGATGGAGAAATAAATGAGCGAACTCTTGATCAGCGGATTGAACGTCGGCGTTTCCGGGATGTTCAGGTAATGGGTCGTGGTGAAATTGACGCCGAAGTCGATCACGATGTTGTATCCGCTGTACTGGCTCTTGTTGGTGAGCGATGCTGCCGTGGTAGAGGCGTTATAATCAGAGAGTCCCGTGCGCAGATCGCGCGATTTATAGAGCAAACCGTCCGTGAGACCGAACAGTTCGGTTCCCTGCACACCGAAATGCAGTTCCGTATTCTCGGTGAGCCGGTAATCCACCCGGAAGATCGGGATGAAGGTCTGCACGTTCGTGTTGATGGTGGTCCCCTGCGTCCCGTCGTCGAACGTATTCGTGGTGACGATCTTGAGTGTGCGGATCTTGAACTGCGGCCGGAGCGAGAGCCGGTTATTGAGCAGTGAATAGACGTAATCGATCTTATTCACCAGGCCGATGGAGGAACGGACGCCGGGGAACTGCTCGTTGATGAGGATGCCGAGCCGTGCTTCTTCCAGTGTCGGTGTTCCCACCTGGAACTGTGTGTTCGATTCGTACCGGATGTTGTTCTCGATGGTCAGGTTCGGTATCTGCTGGTATCTGGTCCCCAGATACAACGTATGCGCCAGACTGTTCCTGTACAGCAGCGGGTCGGAGATGTAGATCGGCGTCGGATTGTTCTGCTCGTTGATGGCGAACTGGAATCCGTTGTTCTGGATGTTGTCATGCACCCTCTTGACCGTATAATAGAGGCTCATGGCTCCGAACCGCGGATTGGCGATGGAATACGTCCCTTTGAGGTAATTGATGGTGTTCATTCCGCCGCGCGCGATGGCTTCCTGATCGATCGTTCCGACGCTGAACGCAAGGTTCTTTGCAGCGTCCAGTACGCCGAAGTAGTGATGTCCTTTGATATCCGGTTCGTACGGATAATCCGGATAGATATCGTTCTCCTGCTCGTCGATCACACCGTTATTGTTCCAGTCATCCCCCGCTTCGAACGACGGTGGATCACTGTAATAGGTCATGAAGCTTTCGATGTAATCAGGGATACCGTTCGAGTTCCGGTCATCATCGGGGATACCGTCGCGGTCCTTATCCTTGCCCGGGAAGATACCGGTGTCAGGCTTCCGGATGATATCGGTGAACCCGCTCAGTTCGTTGATGTTCTGCCGGTATCCAAGATTGTACGGATGCACCTCGCGCGAATCCGGATGGAGCACATCCGTATTATTGGAGTAGAGAGACGCGGTCGCATTGTAGAAATAGAACCCATCCTCCCACCGGTCATTATCGTCGTTATCATCCACCATCGAATAGTATGCACCGCCGGGAAGGATCACTTCCGGATTGATGAGACTGTTCAGCGTGGAGCCCTGGTCCGGCGGGATATAGGTGATGGTCCGTTCAGTGGAGAGCGTGCTGAAGTAACTGTTCTCCAGCGTATACATGTTGAGCGATGTCGTATAATTTGGTTCGATCTTGTACACCTCTCCGCCAAGGGTCAGACGGCCGATGGATTTCGTCCCGCGCAGATAATAGGCGATGCCGTTCTGCTCCACATGCAGTGCGGAAAGAAGCGGGTACTTTCGGAACGTGGTACTGGTATTCAGCTCGCCTTCGATGTCGAAACCGTTCCAGGAGAACTTCATGTTCATTCCGTACACGGACATACCGGAGGTCAGACCGTACGAATAGGTCACCCACTTCTTGTTCGACCCATCCTGCACATTGCCGGAAGCCCGTTCCGCCGAGAAGAACGGCGTCGGAATCGCGGTAGCGTTGCTGTCATAATGATTGATCGCAGGCGTTTCGGAAGGATACCGGTCCGCGTTGAGCACGTAGTCATGCGCCGCATCCAACTGATAGTCGTTGGAGAGCAGGAACGAGAAATTCACATCGTTCACACCGTACGGCATCACGAACGCGAACGTGATCGTTTTGCGGCCTTTCAGCTCCAGCGGGAACTGCGGTACAGGATGACGTCCGAATTCGACCGCATACTGTGCATAGGAAGTATGGATATCCGTGACCGTCACACCTCCCTGCGTCCGCGGCTGAGCTCCATACGTAAAGAGCACATTGTCGATCTCGAAGTTCGCCGGCGTTGCTGCATCATAGAACACCCAATACTGGATCGGATTGTTCAGATTGGTCCGGTTCCGGTCCGGTGAACGGCCGTTGATGTTCTTGATCGAATGTTCCTTCCCGTTCACACGTACTTTAGGAAGCGTATACACGATGGGTCCCGAAAGGTCGGCCGGAGAATCGTCCCGGACACGCATGAAGATCACACGCGGTACAGCGCTCGCCACATCCCCTTTCAGGGAGCTCTCACTGCTGTTGATGCTGCTGTGGATCTGATGCTGATTGAGGTAGGTTGCACCAACGGTGAGCACATCACCAAGGTCGGTCTCGAAATGTCCCCCCATCAGATAGGCCGTCCAGTCACGCGTCCTCTGGACCGCATTCGGAAGGTTGACGGCATCGAAACTGATACGGACCGGGTCCGAAATGCGGGATGCGATCACAGAACCGCGGTATTTATTTGTCGCTCCATCCCACCGGATACCGTTGAACCGTGCTTTGTCCAGCGTCAAAGAGGTGAACTTGGTACGGATCGCCTCACCGAGCATCACGCGCGATGTGAATCCGCCATATTGATCATTGCCGATCACCAGGTTGTTGAACCAGAGATTGTAGTACTTGGATTTCATCGCCGTGCTGGCGCCGTCCACCGGATCCTGCACTTCGCCGAGATCGTACACCGAAAGACCATCCACCAAGAAGTTGCCGAAATTGTCGTAGATCTTCCGCTTGTTGAACTGGATCGCGTAGTTCTCATAGTTCCGGCCGGAATAATTGAGGTATCCCTGATCGTTCTTCAACTGATCGCGGTTGATGAACTGCGCTCCGAGCGGCAACACCGCACAGAGCAGGAGCAGGGTCAATATGTTCCGGGATTTAGAATGCATAACTGATAGCGACGGATGAGATCCCTCCGACGTGCCGGACGAATGCCTGATAGGAATATGCGTAATCGATCCTGAGATCCTCGATCCTGAATCCGAAACCGCCGTTATATTCACCTTGCGAATCCGCTGCTGTCACTCTGCCGCCGCCGAAGCGCACGACGAATTCGCTTTCGATCCCCATTGCGGTCGTTTTCATCGCTGTGATCTCATACCCCGCCATGACCTTCAGGTCCCCGTCACGCTGCATCAGAGAAGCGTAGACCGTGTACTCATGCTTGCGTGAATGCAGTGACGCACCGAGAGTCAATGACATCGGGATCGAAGCATCACTGCTGCCGCTGCTGGCAATGGAGGGCTGTGTAAGATCGGACACCGACGCTCCCATGTGCAGATCGTTCTGCTCCAGGATCTCGGTCAGCTTATAATAGACACCAAGATCCATCGTGAATCCGGTATATGATAATGCCGGTTCCGGCACTGCATACTCCCCTGTCGGAGCGTCGGCGGACCAGGAAAGGATCTTGGCCGAAGCACCGAGCGAAAGACCTTCCGTGAAATATGATGTGGCATAGGAGAGGACCATCGTCCGTTCGGTCCAGAAATTCGGTGAGAACTGAGAGATCCCAACCGCCACTGTACCGAGTTCGCCCAATGAATACGCCCCGCCGGCATTCAGCACATTGAGGTCATCGTCAGCGACCATCGGATACAATTCCGTGAAGCCGGCGAACGCCTGTGCGGTGGTAATGGTCGTCAATGCAGCAGGATTGAAGAAGAGCGAAGCCGCATCCCCTTCCATCGCTGTCACAGCACGGCCGAGCGCTGTCATGCGGGGATGGTACCCCTTATCGGAGAATGCCTGTGACTGCAGTCCGGGAACGGCCGCAAACAGAAGCAACATGATGCACGATATGGATCGAAGGTGTGTCAATAGGATACAACGACAGTTTTGGTGATCACTTCGCCGCCGATATCGGTGTCGATGGCGACCTGGATGAGATAGACGCCCGGAGCCACGACGGTACCGGAATCATTGCGGCCGTCCCACAGGATTCCGCTGCCGCCGGCACGCGGGTCACCGTAGAACGGACTGATGCCGGTGTTGAGTGTGGTGAGCTGCCGTACCTTCCTTCCGGAGAGATCGAAGACCGTGATCCGCAATGTCTTCTTCTTCTCGACGTTCGCAACAGCAAAGTCAATGATGGTAGCATCGTTCCGGCCGTCGCCGTTCGGTGTGAACGGATTCGGGTCGACGCGAAGACTCACGAGCGTAGACGCTGCCAATCCTTGTGTAACAACGTTCCACGACTCCCCGGCGGCATGGAGCTGCGGATCGATGTTCTGGGGATTCCATGAAGACTTTTTGCTGATCATCTCTGCCGGGAATATCGCATCCGTAATGAGACGTGTCGTAA
>JAVBYA010000469.1 GCA_030824295.1 Bacteroidota bacterium | reverse complement strand
GCGGCTTTACGCACGGCAGGGATCCCTACCTGATGATTGCCGGAGCAGCGCTGTTCTTATGGGAACCGATCGCTTTGACGATCCCTGCTCTGGCATATTTCTTTGTACGTAAGCAATATAACCGTTCGGTCTCCCTCTTCGCATTTCCGGTCATCTGGATCACGATGGAATGGCTCTACGCATTGGGGGAATTTGCCTTTCCATGGCTTCACTTTGGCAATACACAGACCTATCATCTGGAGAAGATCCAATACGCAGACATCACCGGTGTATATGGGATATCCTTATGGGTACTGCTCCTCAACACGCTGGCGTATCTATTGATCGTTACACTCAGAACGAATCCTCAGCGTCGAAACGCCTACATCCTCACAGGAATCATCACTGCACTCTATATTGCGCCGAATTTTTATCGTTCATCACACGCAACTCATAACACTGGATCGGCACCTGTCACTATCGGAATTGTTCAGCCAAATATCGATCCCTGGGACAAATGGGAAGGCTCAGATACTTTCGAAGGAAGATGGATGCAAGCGGAACGATTCCTTGAACTTATCAGTGCACATATAACAGATAGTGTTGATATCGCAGTACTGCCCGAATCTGCGATCCTCCTCAATCTGCCGCAGTTCAAGCCGTATATGGAACAGTTCAGGAACAGAGTGGAGAGTATGGGTGTATCCGTCCTCACCGGTTATGTCCGCGTTAAGTTTTATGAAGAAGGCAAAGCTCCTGTTTCGAGCAATACCCTCAGAGGCTCGTCGATCCGGTACGATTCGTTCAATTCGATCTTATTTGTCAAGCCTGGGTCAGATTCTATACAGTCATACAGTAAAATGCGGTTAGTCCCGTTCGCAGAACGGATACCGTATGCAGAACAGATTCCGGCATTGATCGAACCGCTGCGGTGGGGTGTGGGGATCAGTAATTGGGGATTAGGCAAAGACAGTACACTGTTCATCACTGCAAAGGACAGTACAAAATTCCTGGCGATGGTCTGTTATGAATCGATCTTCCCGGAATTCATTGCACAATTCGTTAAGAATGGAGCACAATTCCTTGTCTTTATTACGAATGACAGTTGGTGGGGAAATACGTCAGGAGCGCGTCAGCATAATCAATATGCGGTCCTGCGCGCAATAGAGAACCGGCGTTGGGTTGCCAGATGTGCAAATGGAGGCATTTCCTCTTTTATTGATCCTTCTGGTACCATGTACGATGCCACATCGATGTACTCGGAAGCCTATATTCAGCGGACCATTTACCCGCGTTCCGATGTTACGTTTTACAGCAGGAACGGAGATTGGCTTGCAAGAATTTGCGCAAGCATAACTGCGGGAATTTTATTATTTTCAATTGGTTATAAAATTTATCGGAAGTGAAATGGATAAACAAATAATTGACTTACGCAGTGATACCGTAACGCGGCCATCCGAGGCGATGCGGAACGCAATGGCGTTTGCAGAAGTTGGTGATGATGTGTTCGGTGAAGATCCGACCGTAAACCTGCTGCAGAATACTGTCGCATCTTTGCTTGGAAAAGAGCAGGCGTTATACGTTCCGAGCGGCTGTATGAGCAATCAACTTGCACTTAAAGCCCATTCAGACATGGGTGATGAAGTGATCATGGAACAGGATGCTCATATGTTCAATTATGAGACCGCTGCTCCTTCCATTATGTCTGCCGTTCAGGTGAAGACCATCCCGGGTGTCCGCGGAGTGTTCCGGGCAGAGGAACTTCCGCCTCACATTCGGCCGTCCCAGTATTATATGCCCCGGACGCGGGTGATCTGCATAGAGAACACCCATAACCGGGCAGGCGGTACGGTCTTCCCGCTGGAAGAGGTCAAAAAGATCTCTGCATTCTGCCGAGCTCGTGGGATAATGTTCCATTTGGACGGTGCGCGGTTGTGGAATGCATCAGTTGCGACCGGGATACCGGTGAATGAATGGGCACAATATTTCGATTCTGTTTCGGTCTGTTTCTCCAAAGGACTCGGTGCACCGGTCGGTTCAGCACTCTGCGGCACGAAGGAGTTCATTACCCGTGCGCACAAATGGAGGAAGGTCTTCGGCGGGGGAATGCGCCAGGCCGGCATCCTTGCAGCTGGAGCTCTGTATGCAGTGCAGAACAATATTCCCCGGCTGAAAGAGGACCATGAGAAAGCCGCGTTCCTTGCTGATGGTCTTTCCGATATCCCATCCATTAGTATCGATCGCGAAAGTGTCCAAACGAATATCATCCTGGTCGATGTGGAGAAGACCGGCAGAACGCCTCAGGAGTTCATCACCATAGCAAAGGCACAAGGTCTCTACATCTCCGGCGGTACATTCACGAAATTCCGTGCTGTCACCCATTTGGATGTTTCCATGGATCAGGTGAAACAGGCAGTGCAGATCTTCCGGGGAATGTTCGCATGAGATCGAAAGAGGCGATCGATCTGAGCACGTTCAAGCATCATCATACGGTGACCGTGAGGAACTATGAGATCGACTGGCAAGGGATCGTGCATAACGGGAACTATCTGTTATACTTTGAGGTAGCGCGTCTGGAGTATTTCCGATCGATCGGTATGACGGTCGATCAGCAGTCCATCACCGGACCGGTCCGCATCGTCATCGTCCGGACCGAACTGGACCATTTTGCTACAGCAACATTCGATGATCGACTTCGAATCAGCACGCGGGTGACGAATGTCGGTAATTCCAGTATCCGCTGCGAAGCAGTGATGGTGAACGAAGCGACCGGGGACCCTGTGGCGAAGAATACAGCAGTACTTGTTTGGACCGATCCCAAGAGCGGTGCATCGACTGCCGTACCGCAATATGTTCGGGACCTAGTACGGACGTACGAAGGCACAGATGCCGTTATTGTGGCACCCGATGCACATATGAAATGAATGGAAGAGTGAATGATATCGTTCGATGAATTTGTTCAATTGACGGCACACGGGAATGTGATCCCGCTGTTCGACGAGGTCCTGGCGGATATGGAGACACCGGTCTCGGTCTATGCCAAAGTGCGTACAGAGAGTCCATATTCATTCCTGCTGGAGAGTGTGGAAGGGGGAGAGAAGGTCGGCCGCTATTCGTTCATCGGTTTCAATCCGTTCAGCAATTTCATCATCAAAGAGAAGACCTTTCGGATCGAATCTCGACATCCGGATGTTACGGTATTGCCGTCTCTCGTCAAAGGTATCACCGATCCTCTTACCGCACTTCGGACGATCTTTGCACATTACCGGACTGCCGCAGTGCCGGGATTGCCGCGCCTCGCGAGCGGTGCGATCGGATATTTCGGATACGAAACGGTGCAGCTGGTGGAGAACATTCCCTCCGCTCCGGTCGATGAACTTCAGCTGGACGATGCTGTACTGATGTTCCTGGATACACTCTTCGTGTTCGACAATGTGAAACGAAAACTGATGCTCGTGTCCAATGCCTATGTTCCGGCAGGATCGTCGAACGGGTATATGCGTTCCGAATATGACAAAGCGATCGCAGAGATCGCTGAGATGAAACGGATCCTCGGCAAAAGTGCCCCGTCCTCGATGCCGCGGCCGGTCATCGGACCGCTCATCGCGTCGATGGATCGGAGTGAGTATGAGGACCGTGTGCGGCGCTCCATCGAGTACATCGTTGAAGGGGATATCTTCCAGGTATTGCCCTCACACCGCATGAAGCGTTCGTTCGACGGCGATCCGTTCACCATCTACCGTATGCTTCGGCTGATCAATCCATCACCGTACATGTATTATTTCGATCTCAATGGCGTCTGCATCGCGGGTTCATCACCGGAACTGCTTGTGCGTGTGGAGAATGGGATCGTGGAGACACGGCCGCTCGCGGGCACGCGCCGCCGCGGTGCGACACCCGCCGAGGATGATGCGCTCGCTGAGGAATTGCTGGCCGATCAGAAGGAACGTGCGGAGCATCTCATGCTGATCGATCTGGGGAGGAACGATATCGGACGCATCAGCGAATTCGGCAATGTGGACGTGACGGAATACATGGTCATCGAACGGTATTCTCACGTGATGCATATCGTCTCCAATGTAAAAGGCGTGCTGCGAAAGGACCTGAGTCCGATCGATGCTTTTTACTCGTGCTTCCCGGCAGGCACACTGTCCGGCGCACCCAAGATCCGGGCAATGGAGATCATCGCTGAGCTCGAACCGGTGAAGCGGAACATCTACGGCGGAGCTATCGGCTATCTTGATTTCTCCGGGAATCTTGATTCCTGCATCGCTATACGGACCGCGGTGATCAAGGACGGCTGGGTCTATTTCCAGGCAGGAGCCGGGATCGTCTACGATTCCGTTCCATCAAAAGAGTACGATGAGACGCGCATCAAAATGGATGCGGTCATGCGTGCTGTTGAAGCAACAACGACGATGTGACCATGGTATTGATCATAGACAATTACGATTCCTTCACATACAATCTTGTGCAGTACATCGGTGAGATGGGCACGGAGATCTCCATTGTCCGGAACGACAAGATCACCGTTGACGGCATCCGGTCGCTCGCTCCGTCCGCTATCGTCATCTCTCCCGGTCCGTGCACACCGAAAGAAGCAGGCGTTTCTGTCCCGCTCATCAAAGAACTGTTCACAGAGATACCGATCCTGGGTGTTTGCCTCGGTCACCAATCCATCGGTGAGGCATTCGGCGGCGATGTGATCAAAGCACCCTCCGTCGTTCACGGGAAGACATCGCACATCATGCATCAGGGAGAAGGGATCTTCCGTTCGATCCCCGACAGATTCCTCGCAGCTCGGTACCACTCCCTGGTCATTAAACCATCCACGATGCCGTCCATGCTGAAGGTCACTGCCGCAACGGAGGACGGGATCGTGATGGGCGTGCAGCACACACACTATCCTGTCTTCGGCGTGCAGTTCCATCCGGAATCGATCGCCACTGAGCATGGCAAGATCCTTCTGCGTAATTTTGTACAACGTCTCTATTGAAATGGATAAGAGCCAGATAGCGGACATATTGGATGAAGTGGGAACACTGCTGGAACTGAAAGGGGAGAACCCGTTCAAAAGCAGAGCATTCCATAATGCGGCCAGACTTCTCGGCGGCATCACTGAGGACCTCGCTGTACTGGTGGACAGAGGAGAACTGCGCAAGATCAAAGGGATCGGTGAAAGCACGGCAAAGATCATCTCCGATCTCGTCACGACCGGCAGTTCACCTGACCATCAGAGTCTGCGCAAGAGTTTCCCGCCGGGGATCTTCGATATGATGAAGATCCAGGGGCTCGGACCGAAGAAGGTGTCATTCCTCTACTCAAAGATGAAGATCGCCTCCATCGACGCATTGGAAAAAGCTGCCAAAGAAGGGAAGCTTGCATCGCTGGATGGGTTCGGACAAAAGACCGAAGAGAACATCCTGCTCGGCATCGCTCAGTTCCGCACGCATGCTTCGAAATTCCACATCAACATCGCGGAACATGCTGCGCAGCGTATCGTTGAATCATTACGAACGGATCCCGGCATCATCCGGCTGGAGATCGCCGGCAGCGTGCGGCGCAGGAAAGAGACGAT
>JAVBYA010000164.1 GCA_030824295.1 Bacteroidota bacterium | reverse complement strand
CGGGTATCAGGGCGCATTCCCGGATACGTCGTTCGACAAGACCGGTCTTCCGGGGAATGAATTCACCCACGAAGGGGTCGAGTTCTACGGTAAATTGAACTTTATGAAGGCGGGACTCGTCTATGCTGATGTGATCACCACGGTCAGCGAGAAGTACGCTCAGGAGATCACCACGTCCGAGGAGTTTGGCGCCGGAATGGAAGGGATCCTGAAGAAACGGAAGAAGGACCTGTTCGGTATCGTGAACGGCATCGATTACATGGTCTGGAATCCGGAGACCGACCCCGCCATCGACCAGCGGTACGACATACAGTCCCTGGAAGGTAAAGAACAGAACAAGATCGCCCTCTGCACGAAATTCGGTCTGCAATACAAAGAAGGGGTGCCGGTCATCGGCTGTATCACCCGGCTGGTGGACCAGAAGGGCATCGATCTGATCAAAGAGATCGCGGATGATATGATGAAACTGGACCTCCAGTTCATCATGATCGGTCTTGGCGAGAAACGGTACCATGACTATTTCGAGTCCCTGAAGAAGAAGTATCCCAAGAAAGCCGGCATCATGTTCGGCATGAGCGAGGAGATCGCGCATCTCATCGAAGCGGGAAGCGATATGTATCTGATGCCGTCGCGGTACGAGCCGTGCGGACTGAACCAGCTCTACAGTCTGAAGTACGGTACGGTCCCCATCGTCCGTGCGACCGGCGGTCTGGATGATACCATCCAGGATGTCGGCACCGGCGGCAACGGGACGGGATTCAAGTTCCAGAAGTACGACGGCAAGGAACTGCTCAAGACGATCCAGCGTGCAGTGAAGATGTACGGCGACCAGAAGATGTGGCAGAAGGTGATGCGGAACGGCATGGCGAAGGATTTCTCCTGGGAATCCTCGGCGAAGAAGTACATCAATCTCTATCGCAGTCTGCTGAAGTAACCGGCGATGGAGCACAAGGACTTTGCAGTGTTCGTCGATCGCGACGGGACGATCAACGTGGACGTTGACTTCCTCTCCTCTCCCGGCCAGCTCCAGCTCATCCCCCGCAGTGCGGACGCCATCCGGGAACTGAACGAACTCGGCATCCCGGTCATTGTCGTCACGAATCAATCCGGTATCGCGCGGGGGTTGTACAGCGAAGCGGACCTCGGCGCAGTGCATCTCGCCATGGACCGGATGCTGCAGGAACACGGAGCGTCTGTCACCCGATATTACTATTGTCCCCATCATCCGCGCGAAGGGGTTGCACCGTACGTCACTGATTGTCCCTGCCGGAAACCGAAGCCGGGAATGCTCCAAGACGCACAGCGGGAATTCGGATTTGATCTGACACGGTCATTCATGATCGGGGATAAGAAGATCGATATGGAAGCGGGACGTGCCGTCGGCGCGGCCACGATCCAGGTGGGAACAGGATACGGGGAAGGTGAACGGGATGCGGCCGAAGGGCTGCGGGACCATTTTGCTGCCGATCTGTACGGGGCAGTCCAGTACATCAAATCAATCGTGAATCAATGAGACATTACCACTACCTTGCGTTCCTGTTCCTGCTCCTTGCCGCCGGCTGTGCCGAAAAACCGAATTCGGTCGGCAACGGACTTCCCAACACGGACGGTGATTTCGTCATGCTGTACGACACATTGGCTGCCGTCAGCGACACCTCGTATTCCGTCGCCTACGCTCCCGGCTCCAGTCTGAGCAATCTTACAGGCCGTCTCAGCGGTTCCGAGTCGGTCATCTCGCTGCTGAACTTCACCGGCACCAGCCTGGTGGACTCGCTCCGCGGCGCGACCATCGATACGGTGAAACTGTATCTGACGGTGAATTACCGCTCTCAGGCGGCCGCTCCCCCTATCTCCTTCAATGTCGTAGAGATCAAGAGTCCCTGGAGCAGCACCACCTTCACGAAGGATTCCATGCCTCTGCTGCAGCTCGGCACATCGGTACTGGGGACGGTCTCCGATTCCATGAACTACATCACCGCATCCACGACGTTCATCACCGATACGGCGGTCATCCGACGCTGGGCAGAATACTATTACGACACCTCCTCCGCCATCCCGGAATTCTACGGATTCGCAGTGGTACCGCAGGCCGGTGCGAACACCGGCATCATCGGTTTCAGTTCATTCAACAATTTCGTCTCCTACGCGCCGGTCCTTCAGGTGAAGTTCACCCGCAACGGCCGGAGGGATTCCGTCTCCTTTTCGAACGGTGAGGATACGTACAGCATCATCACCTCCGGTGCTCCGGCGCCGGCGCCCATCACAGTGCGCGGAGGTTTCGGCATCCGTTCCAAGCTCACCTTCGATCATCTGCGGCTCCGCGATACCGTCAACACCGCAGTGAATACGACGCTGCACAATGCAGTGCTGGAACTGACACTCGATACGGCCGCCAGTGCATTCTCCGGATTCTCTCCGGACACCGTTGTCGCGATCATGGGAATGCCGGGGGGCGATCTCGACCGCTCGGACTCGTCGGTCTTCGCTTACGGATTCCGCCGTGCCGGTACTGCCGGTCAGCCGCCGGTCTATTCGTTCAAGGTGACCAACATCGCGGACCTCTGGGTGCAGGGGCTCAAGGAGAACAAAGGGATCACGCTGCGCTGGGGAGCCGAGTACGGTACAGCGGAGCAGGCAGTGTTCTATCGTCATACCGATGCCGTGGCCTCCCGCAGACCGAGACTGATCGTCACTTATTCGAAGAAATAATATGAAGAACATTACGCTGCTGTTATTGCTCATCATTTCCACTGCTTCTGCCGGGACCGGTTCACTCTATTCCCGGTACGGCGTCGGTGAGATCAATGCCTTCCTGAGCGGCAAGAATATCGGGATGGGGAACACCGGCATCGCACTCTTCGGTGAGACGCACATCAACCTCTCCAATCCGGCCTCCATCGCGAACATCACCCGCTCCATCCTCTCCGCTTCGTACCAGTACCGTTCCTATGCGTCTTCGGACGATCTCGGTTCATCCGTTGTTGCGAGCGGCGGCATCAACTCATTCGCATTGGCGTTCCCGGTCCTTGAACGGAGGAAGATGGTGTTCTCACTCGGACTCCTTCCCTTCTCTTCCGTCGGCTACGAGCTGCAGAAACAGCAGACACTCGGCGGGAATACCGCTGTGCAGGCATACGAAGGACGGGGCGGGATCAATTCCGCCCAGGCATCACTCTCCTACGCACTCAGCAGCGACATCATCGTCGGTGCCACAGCCCATTATCTTTTCGGCTCCATCTATCGGGACCAGACCATCACGTTCCTCACCGGGAATCTCTTCGGCGGAACGTACAACGAAACGAATTCCTACAGCGGACTCGGTTTGACGGTCGGCGGTATCTATGCCGGCGTGGATAAGGCGCTGGGATTCTCCGATACGAAATCGGTCAATGTTGCGGCGACATTCTTCACCGGTTCATCACTGGACCTGGACCGTGAACTCCTTCGGAACTTCTATTCGAGTCAGGATACATCCTCCGTCGCGGACCGTTCCGTTTCCCTTCCGTTCGGTTTCACTGCCGGCATCGCGATGCTGAGCAACCGCACGGTCCTCGCTGCGGACCTGCAGTTCCAGAACTGGAGCAGCTTCACGGTGGACGGCGTCCATCCCGCAGAGATCCAGAACAGTCTGCGGTTCGGCGCGGGAGCGGAATTCCTTCCCGCATCGGATTTCGTCGGGGATGAGTTCCACAAACGGATCTCGTACCGGGTCGGAGCGTATGCGTTACGAAGCAATCTGGAACTGATGGGGAATTCCATCAATGAGATCGGCGGGACCGCCGGAATGACCTTCCCGATGAATCCGGAGACCCGCGTTCATCTTGCACTCGAGTACGGACTGCGGGGAACGACCTCCTCCAGTCTCATCCGTGACACCATCGTGCGCTTCACAGTTTCCGTCTCCGCTGCAGAACTGATGTTCATCCAGCCACCCATCGATTGAGGACACATGATCGCCGTTGCCAGTGACCATGCAGGGTTCCATTACAAAGAGAAGGCCAAGATATTCCTGACGCAGCTTGGGCAGGAATACCGCGACTTCGGTACTGCTACAACCGCATCAGTGGATTATCCCGATTATGCTCACGCTGCATCGGAAGCGGTCTCATCCGGGCTCTGCGAAATCGGCATCATCATCTGCGGTTCCGGCATCGGCGTTTCCATCGTTGCCAACAAGCACAAAGGGGTCCGCGCCGCCGCCTGCGAATCGGTGACCGCTGCGGAGCTCTCCCGCCGCCACAACAATGCCAACGTGCTCTGTTTCGGCGAGCGCCTCGTCGGCTGGGGTGTGGCGGAGGATATGATCAAGATCTTCCTCTCCACCAATTTCGAAGCCGGACGGCACACCCAACGGGTCGAAAAAATCCATTCACTAACCGGACGATAAACGCATGAACAATCTCCGCCAGTACGATCCCGATATCTTCGCCGCCATCAAGAACGAGCAGAACCGTCAGAACACCCAGCTGGAGCTCATCGCCTCCGAGAATTTCGTCTCGCAGGCAGTGATGGAAGCGGCCGGCACGGTGCTGACAAACAAATACGCCGAAGGGTATCCCGGCAAGCGGTACTACGGCGGATGCGAGTTCGTGGATGTCATCGAGGACATCGCGCGGGACCGCGTCAAGAAACTGTTCGGTGCGGAGTACGCCAATGTGCAGCCGCACTCCGGTTCGCAGGCCAACATGGCGGTCTATTTCACGTTCATCAAGCCGGGCGATAAGGTACTCGGGATGAACCTTGCGCACGGCGGGCATCTGACACATGGTGCAGCGGTGAACTTCTCCGGACAGATGTATAACTTCTCCGCTTACGGCGTGAACAAAGAGACCGGTTTCATCGACTACAACGAAGTGGAGGATGTGGCGAAACGGGAACGACCGAAACTGATCACCGTCGGTGCGAGCGCTTATTCCCGCAATATCGACTATAAGAAGTTCCGCGAGATCGCGGACAGCGTTGGCGCATTCCTCTTCGCGGACATCGCCCATCCGTCCGGACTCATCGCTGCGGACCTGCTGAACGACCCGATCCCCCACTGTCATGTGGTCACCTCCACCACGCACAAGACCCTCCGCGGTCCCCGCGGCGGCATCATCCTCGTCGGCAAGGACTATGAGAACCCCTTCGGCATCGTTGCACCGAAGTCCGGACGCAAGAAGATGATCTCCGAGCTGCTCGATTCGATGGTCATCCCCGGTGTGCAGGGTGGTCCGCTCATGCATATCATCGCTGCGAAGGCGATCGCCTTTAAAGAAGCACTGCAGCCCGAGTTCAAAGTGTACGCCCAGCAGGTGATCCGCAACGCACAGGCA
Organism: Bacteroidota bacterium; assembly: GCA_030824295.1. Lineage (GTDB taxonomy): Bacteria > Bacteroidota > Ignavibacteria > UBA10030 > UBA8401 > UBA8401. The sequence goes on along the minus strand of JAVBYA010000164.1, from coordinate 246 downwards.
CTGGCATACCATCTGATGTCCAAAGGCTACACGGTCTGCTCCAACGGAACGGACAACCATCTGCTGCTGCTGGACCTGCGGAACAAGAACATCACCGGCAAGGATGCACAGGAAGCGCTGGACGAAGCGGGCATCACGGTGAACAAGAACGGCGTGCCGTTCGACGATAAATCCCCTCTCATCACCAGCGGTATCCGCATCGGCACGCCGGCGCTGACCACCCGCGGGATGAAAGAGAACCAGATG
>JAVBYA010000452.1 GCA_030824295.1 Bacteroidota bacterium | reverse complement strand
TCGACTATGATATGGACGGCGACCAGGACCTCTTCATCGGCAGCGGTCCCGCTGGCACGCCGGCAAAAGATTTTCTCTACCGGAACATGATGAAGGAGACCGGCACCGCAACACTGCAGCGAATAACTGAGGGCATCCTCGGCACCGATCTGCTGGACGGACAAGTGTGGAACTGGATCGACATCGAAAATGACGGTGATCTGGATGCGTATGTGACCAATTACTCCGGCGTTCCGAACAATGTGCTGTACCGGAACGATAACGGTGTGTATGTGAAAGCAACCGCTGCAGAGGTCGGACCGATCGTTTCCTCGAACAATTCGTCCCTGGCGAATATCTGGGCCGATTTCGATAACGATGGTGATCTGGACTGCTATGTAACGCGGGACGGACAGCGGACCTGTCTATATTATAGCAACAACGGGAATGGTTCATTCACCCGTGTCGATACCATACCGCCGGTCCAGATCACGGCACCGCACACTTCCGCTGCAGCAGGTGATTACGATAAGGATGGGGATATGGATCTGTTCGTGGTCAGCGGCGGTACAGTCAATGAACTCTACCGGAATGATCAGCCCTCCGCCAACAATTGGCTCGTGGTGAATGTGAAGGGAGCACAATTCAACCGCACGGCGGTCGGAGCGAAGGTCCGTGTGAAAGCGACAATCGGCGGGAAATCATACTGGCAGCACCGCGAGGTCTCGTCGCAGAACAGCTTCAACGGACACAACAGTCACGCGGTCCATATCGGATTGGGAAATGCTGCGGTCATCGACTCCCTGGTGATCGAATGGCTCTCCGGTCAGCGGACGGTGCAGACCAATGTGACAGCGAAGCAATATCTCTCCGTGACAGAGCCGGGTGCGTCACCGTACATCCGCTCGATGTTCTACGGCGACGTTCTTCAGGATCAGGTGCCGATGCCGGTGAATTTCACGGACCTGTCGTACGGCGATCCGGGAACGGCGGTCAGCTGGAAGTGGGACTTTAACGGCGACGGAATCACGGATGCAGAGACGAAGAACGCGCAATATACCTATACTATCCCCGATACGTATTCCGTCCGGCTTATCGTGTCGGACGGTGTCCGGACCGATACGACTATCCGGAAGGAGTATATCACAGCGCTGACGTCTTCGCCGGTGATCGTCATGAACACGCTGCAGCATAGCTTCGGTACGATCCCTGTCACGGCCGGCATCAAGGACACGGTGATCATGGTCTATAATCAAGGGAAGTCCCCGGATTCCCTCTTCGTCTCCAAAGTGAACGGCACGTCCGCCTTCGTTGCGGTCAAACCGGATTCTGCGCTAAGTGTTTCGCCCGCCTCCTTCGTGCTTGAACCAAAGGATTCCCAGGCGGTCCATTTCACGATCCACCTCAGCAAGATGACCCGGACATCCGAAGCAACCACCTATATCCCGAAACTCATCGTCACCTCGCGCTCCAACAACGGACCGAAGGTCTTCGAGAAGAGTTTCACGTTCAAGGTCTCCGGTCCGCTCACATACATTTCTGCCGGCGACGGTACTGTGCGTCAGTTCTCTCTGGAACAGAATTTCCCGAATCCGTTCAATCCCACAACGACCATCGGCTATTCCATTGCGGAGGATGGACCGGTTTCGCTCACTCTTATCGATGCACTTGGCCGTACCGTGGCGGAAATGATCCGCCAGTATCAATCCGCAGGTGCATACCGATACGATCTGGATGCGTCGGTGCTCGGACTCTCCAGCGGTATGTATTATTACCGTCTCTCTGCCGGTCCGTATACAGATGTCAAGAAAATCATCCTGATGAAATAAGCGGTTTGGAACAGAGTGTTTTTTCCTCTACATTCACGGACCATTTAATCAGGAAGGACACTCATGCTCCAACGCGTATTGCTGCTGATCCTCTGCGGAACTGTTCTGCTCACTGCTCAGCCTGCTGTCAAAAAGAAAGCGGACCCGACGAACATCGAAGGGATCACCCGTGCCCAGTTGTACGATTACCTGTCGTTCATCGCCTCCGATGAACTGGAAGGACGGGATACACCCTCCCGCGGACAGGAGATCGCCGCGAAGTTCATCGCGACCCATCTGTCGCGGTGGGGTTATACACCGGCAGGGGACAACGGTTCGTTCTTTCAGAAGATCCTCCTGCATAAGACGCGTGTGAATGGAACTGCAACGACCGTTACTCTGAACGGACAACAGTATGCATTCGGCGATGCATTCCTCGCATATACCGTTGCCGGGCAATTCTCGGCACCGATGGTGTATGTCTCGAACGGGTTCATCATCCGCTCCAAGGGGATCGACCCGTATGCCGGACTCGATGTGAAAGGGAAAGTGATCATTGCTCTGGAGGGAATGCCGAAAGGGGTAACGCGAGGCGATTTCGGTCTGAAACTTGGCGAGGATTACGACACTCCGTCGAACTATGCAAAGAACAACGGCGCTGCCGGACTCATCATCATTCCCGGCCCCCGCGCCCTCGGGTCGTGGGAGCGCGATAAGAACAATGCGCTGAGCCGCGGCTCCGTCTCGGTGCCGGCATTCAACAAGCCGGATGAGAAGAAGGCAGTTCCGGTCATCACCGCCTCGATGAAAATGGTCGATGCCATCTTTGCCGGGGAGAAGACCGGCGTGCAGTCGATGTCGGTCCGTGCATCGGCCGATTCTGCAAAACCGTTCGCGCTGTCACCGTCCCGGAAGATCACCGCAGATGTTGCTGTCCGCATCGATACACTCTATACGAAGAACATCATTGCGGTGTGGGAGGGGAGCGACAAGAAGCTGAAAGAGGAATACATCGCATTCGGCGCGCACTATGACCACATCGGTCTCCGTCCCGAACCGCTGAACGGCGATTCCATCTACAACGGTGCGGATGATGACGGCAGCGGTACGGTCGGGCTGCTCTCGATGGCCGAAGCACTCACCAAAGCGCAGCGTCCCAAACGCTCCATGATGTTCATCTGGCATACGGGTGAGGAGAAAGGATTGTGGGGCTCCAAATACTTCGTGCAGAACCCCACCGTACCGCTCGGTTCCATCGTCACACAGCTGAACATCGACATGATCGGCCGCAGCAAGCCGGATACCGGTGAAGCATCGAAGAACGAGGATTTCGTCGCGCCCGGAGAGATCTTCTCCATCGGTTCAAAGATGATGAGCACGCAGCTGGGAGAACTGAACGAGAGTGTCAATGCGTCGCTCTTCAAACTGAAGCTCAATTACAAGTTCGATGATCCGAAGGATCCGAACCGCCTCTTCTACCGCAGCGATCATTATAACTATGCGAAGAACGGCATCCCGATCGTGTTCTACTTCGACGGACTCCACGAGGATTATCACCGCGTGACGGACCATGTGGACAAGATCGATTTCGATAATCTGCTCAAGGTCACCCGGACCATCTATGCGCTCGGACTGAAGATCGCCGACCTGCCCAAGCGTCCGGCGGTGGACAAAACGTTCTCCGCTGAGGATGTCGATTAAGGAGTTCCTATGCGCTCCCTGTTACTTGTATTATTGATGACAGCTGCTGTCTTTCCACAGCAGAAGGATGCTGCTTCTTCATTGGCAGCTGAGGAGCGCGCTTTCTCTGCAGCAGCCGATTCGTTCGGCATCAACCGCTCGTTCGTCATGTTCCTGGATGAGCAATGCGTGATGTTCAATCCGCATCCGGTGAACGGCATGCAGTTGTACCGGACCCGTCCGGAATCGAAAGCGCATCTCTCCTGGTACCCAGCGTTCGTCGAAGTCGCGGCATCCGGGGATCTCGGTCTTTCCACAGGACCGTGGCAGTACCGTATCGCCAAAGGTGATACTCCCGTTGCGTATGGATATTATGTCTCGGTCTGGAAGAAGCGGGCGGACGGCGTCTGGAAAGTGATCTTCGATAACGGGATCGGTTATCCGAAGCATCTGCATCGATCTGAACCGGAGAAGTTCAGCATCCTGCCTTCCCCAGCGTCTCGGATCACTCCGGCAATGACATCCCGCGCTATGATGGATGCGGAACGGGCATTCGTGAACGTGAGACGATCGCGCGGTGCTGCAGCAGCAGTGGGAGAGTATGGGGATGAGGATGTCAGGGTGTATCGGACCGATGCGTTCCCGGCGGTCAATAAGGAGCAGTCGCGTTCATTGCTGCGCTCTGCCGAACAGGGAATGCGCTACACGCCGTTCGATTCCGTGATCGCCGCTTCGGGGGATCTGGGATATGTGTACGGCATTGCCGTCTCACCGGCGAAGGATTCCGCCAGTTATGTGCGCATCTGGCGCTACCGTTCCGGATGGAAACTCGCGGCGGATGTACTGGACCCTTTCAGGAGACCGTAGCGCCGCGTCTCACCGCAGTTCCGGGATGCGTACGAACGGACTCTTGTCCGGATATGCATCCGGATTCGCCGCAGCCGATGCAACGAATTTCTGCAGTTCATCCGGTGTTCCGGTCAGGATGATCTCATTCTCCCTCCGGACGAACGGGGTGCGGAGTTTCTTCGTATCCGCCAGTTTCACCATCCACTCGCCATCCAGCGTGCGGAGGGTCAGTGAATCGCCGCTCAGATCGATCCGCGAGAAGAGGTGGACGGAGAGATAATGATGCTCCTCCGAACTGCTGAGCGGTGCAGTGTCCAGATACAATACCCCCCGGATCCTTCCGAACCGCCCCGCGTACATCACCGTATCCAGTTCTTCCGTTGAGATCACCGTCACCCGGTAGTTCGTCCCTTCCAGCAGCTCGAACCGGTAGTCCGCACCATCCGTTCTCCACTGTCCTTCGATCTCCGCCACGGCCACCGATTGTCCCGGTGTGAAGAGCGGGTGAAGGGAGCGGACCGGGCATCCCCATAATAGAAAAGCGAGACTACTGATGAGAAGTGTGCGGAGCATCGAACGACGATCGGACATGGGTACTCCTTTTGATATGATGGTCATTCCGGCAAGCGGTAAAAGATCGCATATCGGTCGCCGTACGGTATCGGCGCTGTGAATTCTCCCGCAGCAAGACCGCGCATCGCCCGGCGGACCGATTCTGGATAGATCTGGATATTCACGGTGCCAAGGTCACCGTCCTGCACTTTCGAATCGGCACAGGAGAACCGACGTGCCGTTTCACCGAAACCCGCTCCGTTTTTCAGCATCTGATATGCGGAGTCGGCACGCCCGGCATCTGAACAGACGATCTCCGCCAGCGGTATGAGCTGCGGTTCGGAGAACCGGATGACCGCGGTCTGTTGCACCCAGATCGGAACGGGGATACCATTGACCTTGGCCGGAGTATACCTCCATGAACGGATCGCGGTAAGTGCAGCGGAGTCCCATGCAGCGTCACCGCTGCTGCGGATCAGCACCGCATCCGTCACCGTCCCGGTTTTACTGATATGCAGTTCCAACGGGATGCGGAGGAGCGAAGCGGAGGCTGTAGGGGGGAATGCGGGAAGCGGCTGCTGTTGGACGAGGATCGGCATGGTTGTGTTCGAATCAGGCTGCGAAGAAGAACAGCCGGGAGAGAGAGCGAATGCAATAGCGAGCAGGGATACAAGGAGAGGCTTCATATCGACCTCCTGGAATG
>JAVBYA010000354.1 GCA_030824295.1 Bacteroidota bacterium | reverse complement strand
TTATGGAAGTTCACATTCAGCAGCAGCGGAAGATGCTGCGGTTTGATGCTGCCTCCGATACGGATATCGAGCGGGAGCGGTTCGCGGACAGAACCGTAGGCATTCAATTGGGCACCGAGATTGGCAATGGTCACACCGAAGGTGATCGGATCGTTGCCGGGGATGCGGTAGATCAGTCCGAGGTCTGCGGCCATCGCTGCGGAGCGCGCATCGGCGATGGACGAATAGATGAACTTTCCGGTCACGCCATAATAAAGATTCTCTTCGAAGGCCTGGGACAAGGAGACCGATGCGGCCAGGTCCCCCGCGGTGAAGGTGCCGAGTTTGTTCGCCAGGTCATCCGTTTGGTCGAACGTTCCATAATCGATGTATTGCACGCCGATCCCCAACACGCCCCAATCCCCGGCCGGCTGTGAATACGCAGCGAATCCCGCTTTGATATCAAGTAAGTGACTCGTATAGCCGAACTCCGCGAGCGGAATGCTGTCCAAACCGATCGAAGCCGGATTCGTGAAGACACCGGCCGGTCCGGCGGCCATGGAAACGACGCTTCCCGCCATTGCTGCGGCGCGGGCACTCACATCGTGCTGCAGGAAGAGATAGGTCGGACGGTCCCCGGCTTCGGCGATGGTGGAATACGACAGAACGAGCGAAATGAGTGTGATGGTGTGAAGTGCGAACGGGCGCTTCATGGTTTCTCCCTGTGACGATCGATCGTGTGACGAGGTATGGATATGAGACCGTATCAATCGTTCATTGTTCTAATGTAATTATCCCCTCCGTGAAATTCAACGTTTTTATCTCGCAGGAAATATTGCTATACTTGACCATGATGATCAGGAGTGCATTCATAGTCATTGTGCTGTTCCTCGCCGGTTGTGCCGGTCAGCGGGTGCCCGAAGGTGGACCGGTCGATTCCGTCCCGCCGGAGATCGTCTCCGTCTATCCGCCTCCCGGAACGGTCAATTTCACCGGGAATAGTATCCTGATCGAATTCAGCGAGTATGTGGACCGCCGGTCCGCCGAAGAAGCGCTCTTCTTCTCGCCCGGTATCCGGGACAGGGAGATGGACTGGAGCGGTACCGAGCTGGAGATCAGCTTCAACGAACCGCTCCGCCAGAACACCACGTATGTGATCACCATCGGTACGGATGTCCGGGACATCCGCGCGTCGAACCGCATGGCGCGTTCGTTCACCCTTTCGTTCTCCACCGGCGCCACCATCGACAAGGGGGCCATCCTCGGTTCGGTGACCGATGCGAAACCGGACGGAGTGATGATCCTCGCCTACCGTCTCAACGGCATCGATCCCGATACGCTCCGTCCGCAGGTCACCCCGCCCGATTACCTCACGCAGACAGGAACGAACGGCGCCTTCGCACTGACGAACATGGCTCCCGGTTCGTACCGATCGTTCGCTGTGAGGGATGAATACCGGAATCTTCTGTACGATCCGGAGACCGATGCCGCCGGAACGACCACCGATGTGACGCTGACCGAAAGCGATACGCTGAGAACGGGCATCCGCTTCATCATCGCCAAAGAGGATACGACCCCTCCCCGGATCTCGCAGGTGCAGGCAACGGACCGGTATCATGTGAATGTACAGTTCTCCGAACCGCTCGATTCCTCTTCCGTTTCGCTCCGTTCCTTCCGCATCACGGATACGCTGTTCCAGACGGTCCTGCCGGTCCGGCAGTTCTTCCTCCGCTCGGAGGATTACCGGAACTACACGCTGGTGACCGATTCGCAGCGGGTGGATGAGCGTTATGTTGCATCCGTCACCGGTGTGAACGATCTTACAGGACTTCCGATCAACAGCAGCGCCAACGCTCTGCAGTTCACCGCAGTATCGCTCTATGATTCCGTGCCGCCGGCACTGCTGGCCGTTTCCGTCTCCGACCCAAAGCGTAAATTCTTCCCGACCGATCTGCCGATCCTCTATTTCTCCGATGCGCTGCAGTGGTCAGCGGCGGATTCCTTTGTGACCATTGTGCGGCTGAAGGACAGTTCCGCCGTTCCTGCGGCAGTGACGCTCCGGACCGCCTCCACACTGCTCGTCCGGCCCGCAGCACCGCTGAAAGCAGGCGAACAATACTCACTGTCGGCCCGCATGAAATGGATCCGCGATCTGGCCGGGAACAGTGCGAAAGATACGGTACTGACAGCACGGTGGACGGTGGAGGACCCGGAAAGTTACGGAAGTCTGGAGGGGACGTTCACCGGATATGAAGGGAAAGCGGTGATCGAGGCGGAGAATGTCACGGTGAGAACGAATCCCCCGGTGAGGACCAGGACCGCTGCCGGCGGGAAGTTCGTGTTCACGCAGCTGCCGGAAGGGAAGTATGCGGTGAAAGCGTTCCACGATGCGAACGGCAATCAGCAGCATGATGCCGGAACGGTCCATCCCTACAAACGGGGTGAGCGGTTCACGTTCTATTCCGATACGGTGAGAGTGCGCGCGCGGTGGCCGGTGGACGGCATCACGTTCGCGGCGCCGTGAGCATCAGAAGCGGATGCCGGTGCTGTCGAAGGTGACAGGGACCGGCGGTTTGGGCGGCTGGTTCCTGATGATGCGGTCCGGCACGATCCACGATTTTCTATACCCCTGCGCCATGAACTGGTCCATCAGCGGCTTCGCTTCTGCGCGGTTCACAAAATCCCCCACGCGGACCTTGTAGGTCGGCGCCTCGAACACCAGATAGATCCACAATTCCGGAAAACCTGCGATCAGATCGTTCCTTGTTGTGTTCGCTTCATCGAAATTGTTCGTTGCCAGCAGCTGAATACGGAATCCCTGCAGCGTTTCCGGCGGAGCCGCCGTTGTCTGGTCCACCGGCCGGCCGAACTGACGCAGCGTGTCGCTCTTCTTATAGAGGAACAACTCTGTGTCGTATGCAGAGGGAGTGAACACCCGCTCGAAGTGGTCCAGCGGTGCGTTGTACGGTGCATTCACGGAATCGACAACGACCTGCGCGGTGAGCAGAGTGAAGGGCAGAAGGAACAGCGGGAGGTACGCGATGCGCATGGTCATTTGGTCCAGTACGATACCCAGCAGTCCGGATAATCGGCCGGATACTGTTTCTGCATGGTGGTCATGAAGGATGTTGCCAGCGCCCGGGAAGAGAAGGTACCGACGCAGACGCGGGTGAGTTTGATGGAATTGTCGAACAGAATGCGGACCGGCAGTTTGTACCGTTCGGTCAGCTGCTGTTTGTGTCGCTCAACGTTGCTCTGCAGCCGGAACGCTCCGACCTCCACCGTATAGAATTTCTTCGGAGTGGAGGCCTTCACGGAAATGGAGGAGGAAGGCGGAGTGACCGGATTCTTCTTCTTCCGTGTGACATCCACCGTGTCCGCCTGAACGGAGAAACGATGGGTGCCGCTCTGCTGTGTCGGTTTTTTCACCGTGACCGTCGGCTGCGGTTTTCGCTTTGGGGCGGTTTCGGCCGGACGGGATACTGTGGTGCTCTCGGCAGGTGCAGGTGTCTCGAACTGCGGCTCTGTCGATTCTGCAGAGGATGAACATCCCGCCAGTGCAAACGCCAGCAGGAACAGCGCGGTCATATGGAGAGCGATGCGGTTAATACTTCGCTCCGGATGAACCGATGTTCTCGATGGGATGCCAGGTGGTCTTGATCTCCTGCAGGTCCAGCAGCAGGTACGGATTCTCATTCTCCTCTTTCGTCCAATCCTTCGCCCACACCATTGTCCGTTTCACATTCCCTGCACCTTGCTGCACGATCATCGTCTTCTCCGCATCATCATGACGGCAGTAGATGAGCGCATTCACATCCATATGACTGGCGAAGTGGGAGAGGAGTTCCTTTGTGGTGCCGGTGAGGATGTTCACCACGCCGCCGGGCACATCCGATGTGGCGAGGACCTCGGCGAACGTGATGGAACTGAGCGGACGCTTCTCGGAGGCGAGCACCACACAGGTATTGCCGCCGGCGATGCACGGTGCAACGACAGAGACGAGTCCCAGCAGACCGGTCTCTTCCGGTGCGACAATGGCGACCACGCCGGTCGGTTCGGGAACGGAGAAATTGAAATGGGAGGAGGCGACCGGGTTCACGGTGCCGAACGATTGCTGATACTTATCGCACCACCCGCTGTAATAGACCAGCCGGTCGATGGACGTTGTCACTTCCTTCTCCGCGGCAACGCGGCTGCTTCCCTGCAACATCAGCTCATCGATGAACTGCGCTTTCCGTCCTTCCATGATCTCCGCAATGCGGTAGAGGATCTGTCCGCGGTTGAATGCCGCACGGCCGGACCAGCCGCCGAACGCTCCGCGCGCAGCGACCACGGCATTCCGGAAATCCTTGCGGGAACTGAGGCTCACATTGGCAAGGGGCGTTCCGTTCTTTGCGGTGAGGGGATAGTAGCGTCCGCTCTCCGTCCGGGGGAATTGACCGCCGATGGCGATCTTATACGTTTTTAATACTTCGATTCGAGCCATGGTTTTACTGTTTGTTATTCGCTGATGGTATGCAAAATGATCGATCGTATAATATTTATTTCAATTTCAGGAGGAAAGGTCGATCGCTCGACATCGCTTTTATCCGTCATTCTGAGTCCCGCACCTTTTTTCATCCCAGAGCGGGACGAAGAATCTGCTTGTCGGGAACCACTCGAACCAGATTCTTCACTTCATCCAACGTTGCGATTGAGGGGATTCCGTTCAGAATGACTATTTTTGCTTAACTCTGAGCGCATTCAACTTTCTTTATATTGAATCTTGTTCACCACTGCACGTACGGAAGCAGACCATGCAGGCCCCCTTCGCGTCCGTACCCGCTCTCTTTGTAACCGCCGAACGGGGAGGTGGGATCGAACTTGTTATACGTGTTCGCCCAGACCACGCCGGCGCGCATCTTGGATGTCATATTGAAGATCTTGGAGCCTTTGTCCGTCCAGATACCGGCGGAGAGACCGAACGGGATGTTGTTCGCTTTTTCGATCGCTTCCTCCACCGTACGGAAGGTCTGTACGGCGAGGACCGGACCGAAGATCTCTTCCTGCACCAGGCGGTGGGACTGCGAGGTGTTCAGGAACAAGGTCGGTTTGCAGAAGAATCCTTTGGAAGGGAGGCTGCAGGAACTTTGATACAGTTCCGCCCCTTCGTTCACACCGATGGTGATATATTCGTTGATCTTTTTAAGCTGTTCTTTGGAATTGATGGCGCCGATGTCGGTGTTCTTGTCCATCGGATCGCCGACGATGAGCGTTTCCATCCGGTCCTTCAGCTTCCGGATGACGATCTCCGCAACCCCTTCCTGCACCAGCAGACGCGAACCGGCGCAGCAGACGTGGCCCTGATTGAAGAAGATGCCGTTCACGATCCCTTCCACCGCCTGGTCGATCGGTGCATCGTCGAACACGATGTTCGCTGCTTTGCCGCCCAGTTCCAGCGTTGCTTTCTTTCCCGTGCCGGCGATCGCTTTTTGAATGATCTTGCCGACATCGGTGCTGCCGGTGAAGGCGACCTTGTTGACGCCGGGATGGTTCACGATGGCGGCTCCGGTCTTGCCGAATCCTGTCACGATGTTCACCACGCCGGCGGGGAGTCCGCTCTCCTGGATG
>JAVBYA010000068.1 GCA_030824295.1 Bacteroidota bacterium | reverse complement strand
GGTGATAGGATTGTTCCCGCGGATATTGTTGGCGCTGATGAACAATTTGTCCGACGCCAGTTTGGTGGCGCCGTACAGATTGATGGGGGCCGCCGCTTTGTCCGTGGAGAGCGCCACCACGCGCTGTACGCCGCATTCCAACGACGCGTTGATGACATTCTCCGCACCGCCGATGTTCGTTTTGATGCACTCCATGGGATTGTACTCCGCAATGGGGATGTGCTTCATGGCCGCAGCGTGGATGACGAAGTCGATGCCGTTGAGCGCCATCCGGAGACGGGCGGCATCACGGACATCACCGATGAAGAACCGTACGTTCGGATAGCGTTCGTGCGGATACTCCATTGCCATCTGGAACTGTTTCTGTTCGTCGCGCGAGAAGATCACGAGCCGCTTCACGGCGGGCCAGCGCTCCAGGATGGTCTTGGTAAGATGCTTCCCGAGTGAACCGGTGCCGCCGGTGATCAGGACCGATCGATTATTCAGCATGAGTAGGTTCCCATTGTAAGAGTGTACTTGTTTTGGCGCGGCGCGTCTGGCCGCGGTAGGTCAGGGTGTCAACAACGGTGAAGTTGAGCACTTCGCCCGGGACGTCCACATTGTACGAATTGGAGAAGGATGAAGCGAATGAGACATAGAGCAGATAATCCCCGTGCGGGAGGGTGTTCGGACGGATTACGATACGGTATTGATTCACCCCGATCTCCATCATATCCAGCGGATTGGGCAGGATGTCGTTGGTGTCGGATTCGATGAGCACCTCTTCCTGACGGTTCTTCACGACGATGTAACCGTACACACTGGGGACCTTCCGTTCACAGCGGACGGTGAGGTGGACTATGATCGCATCGGAGATCTCGAACTGGTTCCGGTGTGCACCGTCGCCGTCGGTGATCTCTGCCGCGGTCAGTTCCAGGTCCTTCCCTTCCACCGCCTGTTTCACGTAGCGGTCGCTGAGCCCTTTCTTCTGATGGAACGAAAGATACTGCACAACGGTCTCTTCGCTCGTGCCGACCGAGATCAGCTCGCCGTCCCGGAGGTACACGCCTGTCTTGCAGAGCTGCCGTACGGCGTTCAGGTTGTGGCTCACGAACAGCACGGTACGCCCTTCCCCTTTGCTCACCTGCTGCATCTTCCCCATGCACTTCTTCTGGAATTCCGCATCGCCCACCGCCAGCACTTCATCCACGATCAGGATCTCCGATTCAAGATGGGCGGCAACGGCGAACGCCAACCGGACGTACATACCGGAACTGTACCGTTTCACGGGTGTATCGATATAACGTTCCACACCGGAGAAATCAACGATCTCATCGAACTTCCGTTCGATCTCCTTGCGGCGCATGCCGAGGATGGCGCCGTTCAGGAAGATGTTCTCCCTGCCGCTCAGTTCCGGATGGAACCCGGTCCCGACCTCCAGCAGAGATGCGATCCGCCCTTTGATCTTCACGGAACCTTCAGTCGGAGAGGTGACACGCGAGAGGATCTTCAGCAGTGTACTCTTCCCGGCGCCGTTCTTGCCGACAATGCCGACCGCATCCCCCTCCTGAATATCCAGATCGATCCCTTTGAGACTCCAGACCACATTACTGGTCCCTTTCACCGAACGGTCGTTCCGTTCCCCCACTTTCAGGAACGGGTCCTCCTTGCCGCGAACCCGCGCCCACCATCGGTTCAGGTCCTGCGAAAGGGTGCCGGTGTTGAACTGGCCCAGTTGATACGCTTTTGATAGATGTTCTACTTTGATGACTGTGTTCATGCGTCAGATGGTATCCACGAAGTTCTTTTCCACTTTATTGAAGATGATCACGCCGGCCGTCAGGAGCACCGCGGTGAAGAGGATGCAGTATCCGAACATCCCCGCATCGAAATATCCGGTGCCGAGCAATCCTTTGCGGGACAGCTCCACGATGGTGGTCATCGGATTGAGGGCGATGAGCCACTGATACTGCTGCGGAACGGAGGAGAACGGATAGATGACCGGCGTGGCATACATGGCCAGCTGCACACCGAAGGTCACCAGGAAGACCAGGTCACGGTATTTGGTGGTCATCGCCGAGACGATCATACCGAAGCCGAGACCCAGTGCAGCCATCAGCACGATCACCACCGGAAAGAGGAGCAGGTACTGCGTGGGAGCGAACGGCGCCTGCTGCACGGCATAGTACCCCATCACCAGGGAGAGCAGAAGAAGCTGTACGCCGAATTTCACCAGATTGGAGACAACGATACTGAGCGGCATGATGAGCCGCGGGAAATAGACCTTGCCGAAGATGGAGGCGTTGTCCTTGAAGACATTCGCGGTCTTATTGAGCGTTTCGGAGAAGTAGTTCCACGTGGTGATACCGACAAGATAGAACAGCGGCCGGGGGAGTCCGTCCGAGCTGAACCCCGCCAGCTTTCCGAAGATGAACGTGTACATCACCATGGTGAAGAGCGGCTGGATGAAGAACCAGAGCGGACCAAGGATGGTCTGTTTGTACGAGGCGACGAAATCCCGTTTGACGATGAGCATCAGCAGGTCGCGGTACCGCAGCACTTCCTTGAGATCGATATGGAAGAGACGGTAGTGCGGTTCGATGACGACATCCCAAGTGTCGGGTGTGTGTGGGCGCTGTGTGTCCATGCGTTCCTGCAGAGTGATGAAGACGGGGACCATCCGCTGGTCCTGTCCATGCTATGAATTACGGTAGATCGTGATCGAACGCTTCACCGTTTCCGAAACCTCCGGAAGGAAGACACAATAGACGATCGAGAAGAACAGGGACACCATCATGGCGACCGTGAATTTCAGCCGGCGCTTCGGATTCAGTTTATCGATGGGATCCGCCGCCGGTTCACGAACGTTCAGCACCGGTGATTCCCGGATCTCATCCAGCCGGATCAGCTCCAGCTGCTTGGTCAGCTCCACATAGACCGCCTGCATGATATCCACATTGCGGATGAGCCTGTTCTGTTCCAGCATCAGTTCAGCGGACTGGGAGATGATGCGGTTCTGGATGCGGAACGCTTTGAGCATATCCTCCGCTGCTGTGAGCGAATCCCTCACCTGCACCATGCGTTTCTCAAGGTAGAAGAGTTGATTGGATGCCTTCGTCTTCCGGCGGTTATTCAGATAGTAGTTGAGGGAAGAGATGATATTGTTCGCCACCGCTGCGGCCATCTGGCCTTCCGGCATGATGACCTTCACCGAAAGGATCTTGGTCTGGATGTCGAGCGACACGGTGATGAGTTCTTCGAGTCCTTCCACGGTCTTGAGCGTGACCGCACGTCCCTGCTGGTCCTGCCGGAGGTTCGGATTCACCTTCACGCCCATCAGGTCGGCAAGGTCCAGGCTGTCCTCCAGCTCATAGGAATAGTACAGCGAATAGATCACCGGTTCCAGGATCGTAGTGGTCTTGATCAGCCGTTCATACACTTCCATGGAAGCACCGGTCCCGCCGGAGACACCCAGCAGCGAGGTGATCTGCGACAGTGAACCGCCCGCCTGCGATCCGCCGTATTCCGGCATGATCACCACTTCCGATTCATACGACGGCGAATACAACACGATCAGCCAGACCAGGACCGCTACCAGGGAGAGGGTGTTGATGATGATGAAGGACCACCGGTTCTGCCACAACCGTTCGGTATAGGGCTTCACCAGTTTGATGATCGCTTCAAGACGAACGAAGAATTGATCCATCATAGGCTGCTGCGTTGTTCCGGTTGTCCGGAGAAATGTGTCTTATCGGAACTGACCCCGCTGTAGGGCCCTTGTTTCACTTCGAGCATCTCACAATCCTCCAGCATCTCGAAGCCATGTCCGCCGGAGATCAGGAAGATCACATCATACTGTCCGACGGTGACCTCGGTCAGGAACTTCAGGTCGCGGTCGTACAGGTCCACCTTCACTGCACCGGAGCGGATGAAGAGCACTTCCTGGGTGAGTTTCACTTCACGGTGTACCGTGTTGTGGAAATGCGGTTTGATCCTTCCCCCTTTGGGGTACGAGATGATGCCCACCTGCTGCGAGTAATCCTCTTTCGAGAAGAATTGGGTCTTGCCGCTCCGGAATCCGCTCCGCACGATCAATGCGATCTCGGTGCCGTGTGTATCGGTGATTCGTTCGATCATGGATGTACCGCTTTCCGTTGTTGTGTCGTGATGGACGTTCTGATCATAGGTTCTTTGCCAGGACCAGGACCGTGATCGTCGAGGACAGCAGTGCAAGGATGTCCTTCCAGCTGTCGAAGAACGATTCCTCGTTCGGGTTGATCGGGTCCGGCGGCGGCGGCGGCGGGATCTTCACCACGTGGATGCGTGAACCGTCGTAGATCTCCGGACTTCCGGAGAAGACCCCGGTGTTCGCGCGGAACACATATCCTTCCGGATACGTGACCAGAACGAAGTCGGCACTGTCCGTGACACCACCCGCCCGGTTCAGATAGAAATCGGTATCCTCGCCGGAGAGGAATCCATAGGTGCCGGGGTTCTGGACCTCGCCGGTCACCTGCACCGTGTTCGGTTTGAAGGGAACGACGATCTCATCATTGGTCTGCAGGATGATATCGTCCCTCCCTTCCGGATCATCGATCGCCAGTTCGGCATTCAACCGCAGCGAGATACCGTCCCGGATCACGCGGATACCGCGCGCATAGCCATCCGGTGAAACTCCGCCGGCGCGTCCGATCAGGTCCGAGAGACGTTCGTTCCGTTTAGAGAGCATGTACGTTCCGGAGAATTTCACCTGACCTCGGATGATCACACCACGGGGCTGATAATAGTCCGGATTCGGACGGATGAACACCTTGTCACGGTTCCGCAGCAGGAAACGTTTCGCCGTGGATGAGTTGAGGATGTCGATCTTCGCCCGCGTCGTATCGAAGAGGTCCGGTAATTCGGTGAAGAGCACGTGGACGAGGGAATCCTCACCCAGTGTTGCCTGACCGACGCGGGTCACTTCGGCCATGAACACCGACGCATCTTCCGTATACCCGCCGGCCTGCAGAAGAAGGTCCACCAGCGACATCGATTGGGACAATGGGTAAACGGCAGGACGTTTCACCTTCCCGTAGATCTCAACACTGGATGTGTTGAATCCGACCGCATCATTCGGATAGATGATCACCCGGTCCCCCGGCAGCATCAATGTATCCCCTTCTTTGCGTTCGAACAGGGCCTGAAGATCGAATGGTACGATACGCGTTGACTGGTTGTCCAGGTTCTTCCGGATCAGGTCCGCTCTGTCCAGGAAGACGCTTTTACGGAACAGCGAATCGGTCAATCCCACATTGTGCAGCACCAATTCATAGAGCGACAGGTTGATGTACAGCGGCATGACCCCGGTGATCTTGGAGCGTCCTTCGATCGTGACCGTATTGGGACCGCCCAGGACCTCATCCAGCGTATAGATCCTGAGTGCATCCAGGGACTGCAGCGGCAGATTGTGCACCGGATCGTTCTCCATCGCCTTCTTCACATCGATCGGGATCAGTTCCTGCCGGAAGTTCGCATAGGTCCGCACCATTTCAGCACGATGCAGATAGGCGGTCTTCATCAAACCGTTCGCCGCACCGATCAGGTCCTTCACGGTCTTGAGCTTTTCGATCTGATATGTTCCG
>JAVBYA010000331.1 GCA_030824295.1 Bacteroidota bacterium | reverse complement strand
GGGATGGTATCGACATTCCTGGTCCGGTTATCGACCCGCTGGTAATTGGAATTGTATCCCATGCTGATCATCTCATACCACGCATAGTCCGTGCTGCTTCCTGCTGCGGATTTGCCGAACCGGAAGGGATAGCTCTGCGAGTGACTGAAGGAGACGGAGGGGAGCGCATTCGTCACCGAACCGGTGATGAGGTCCTGCCGGCGGTTGATGTTGACGCTCATGCTGTTGCTCGTCCCCTCCCAGCTCTTGCTGAGCGTGGCGTTGGAGGTGATCTCCTGATTGAGGAACTCATTCCGTGTGAGAGCCCGCTTGTAGCTTTCGGAACTGACGAAGGAGAAGTTGACACTCATGCGTGTGGTGGGATCGAACGTCTGGTCGTGCAGGACGTTGGCGACATAATCGACCTGGTCCACATAGTCCGCATCGCGCGGTTCGTTCTCGTACGTGTGCTGGTAATAGCCGGAGAAGGAGCCGGATAGATCGTACCGCTTGGCATAGCGGAAGTTCGGGCTCGCCCGCCACGTGCCGCCGGTGAGCCAGTCGCCGACGAGCGATGCATCCATGTAATCATTGATGGCGAAGTAGTATCCGAAATGTTCCAGTCCTGTTCCGCGCGCCCCTTTGTCCACGAACGCCGGAGCGATGATGCCGGAGCGGCGTCCCCCCTGGCTCGGGAACACACCGAACGGAAGCGCGAAGATGGGGACATCGGCGATGTACAGATAGATAGGACGGGCGACGATCTTGTCCCGGACCGTGACGCGCATGGCGGGGCTGAAGAAATAGAAGTGCGGGTGGCCGTATTCGCAGGTGGAGTAATAACCGTCGGAGATGAAGAGCATCTCCTTGTCCACTTTCTTGATCTGCTGCCCCTGATAGTATCCCTGATCCTCGGCGGTCTCGCCGAGCGTCACGCGGCCTTTCTGGGACTTGAAATTGTAGGAGATCTTCCACCCTTTGTAGGTGTCCGGTCCTTCGATCATCTCGGGCGTTCCGGTGTAGCGCTGCTTGAGCGAATCGGTCTGCTGCGCTTTTACGCTGTCCAGCACACCGTACGATTCCAGTTCGTTGGTGTTCCAGTTGACGTCGATCCGTTCGGATTTCAGGCTGAGGTCCTTGAAGCGGATATCCCCTTTCCCGTAGATCTTCATCCCCTTGCTTTGAAACGTGAAGACGATGGAATCCTGTGCAGTGTAGGTGACGACCGAATCGATGCCGTCATCCGCAGCCATGAGGGAATCCTGCATCGCTGCGAGGGAGTCCTGCTTCGATGAGAGCGAGTCCGGCGGCAATGCGAGGGTGTCCTTTGTTTGCGCTGCTGCGGACGCAGCAACGAAGAGCGAGACGAGTAATGCAGCGAAGGAACAGCGGACGGCGGACGGCAGCCGCACGATATGTGTGTTGAAGTTCTTCAAACAGCCTGTCCGCTCCATATCCCTGAGATCCGGATCATGTTACAACACCATGCCCGCTGCGCCGAAGATGCCGGCGTCGTTGCCGAGCTGCGCGCGGACGATCCTGATCTCCTCCCGCATCGGTTTCTGGACGTTCTTCTGAACGGACGTACGGATGGCGTCATAAACGAAATCGCCGACCGCGGAGACGCCGCCGCCGATCACGGTCACGCGGAAATCGAGCGTGCTCATCACGCTGCCGATCATCACACCCATGAGTGTGCCGGCTTCGGTGAGGATCTCCTTTGCCAGTGCATCGCCGGCTTCAGCGGCCTGTGAGAGATGCATCGGTGCGAGTTTCTCCAGGTCCCCGCCGACCATCTCGATGATCTTGGAACCGGGATTCGATTTCAGTTTCTCGATGGTCCGTTTAGAGAGATGCTTCTGTCCGACATAGGCCTCCACGCAGCCCTTGGTGCCGCAATTGCAGAGCAGTCCGTCGTAATCAATGGAGATATGTCCCACTTCACCTGCACCGCCGGAAGGACCGCGGAAGATCTGATTGTTCATGATGATGCCGCCGCCGACACCGGTACCCCAGATGACGAAGAGGAAATCGGGGAACTGCTTGCCGGCGCCGAACTTCGCTTCCGCTACCGCTGCGACGTTCGCATCGTTGTCCACTTCCACCCGCACGTTGAATACCTTACGGATCTCCTCCGCCAGCGGGACGACATCCCAGTTCTTCATGTTCGGCGGACTCTTCACGATGCCGCCGGGATTCTGGACGAGCCCGGGCGAACCGATGCCGATACCGGCCAAAGGACGACCGCCGGCATGCGGCAGGACCTCGTTGATGGATTTGACGATCTGTCCGATGACAGCCGCGGGGTTCACCTCCGCCATGGTCGGGAGTTTGGATTGGGCAAGGATGGTTCCGTTGCTGTCGATGAGTCCAGTTTTGACCGTTGTGCCGCCGAGGTCGACGCCGATCGCGAGTTGTTGGGCCATAGAAATTCTACTTTGCTGCAGTGATCTGTGGATTATTGTTCAAAAGGAACGTGTAGTTGGTCTGGATGTAGTTCAGGATCTTCTCCGCGATGATGCGGTGACCTTCCTTGTTGGGATGGATACCGTCCAGGCAGATGAGCTTGGTATAGTCCTCGGACTGGAGGAACGAAGAGCGGATGTCGATGAGGCGCGTCTTGGTCTCTTCCGCCACGCGGAGGATGGCAGCGTTGTACTGTTCGTGCCAGGAGTAGATGCGCGAGATGTTCCCGATGTACTTCAGGATGTTCGTCTGCGCCTGGTCGCTGTTCCGGCTCACCCAGCGGAAATACTTCTCCGCATCGAGCGGCGGCAGCGAGACAAGAACGGGAATGATGTTCATCCCGTTCAGTTTCGCGACGAGTTCCGTCAGCTGTTCGTAGAAGGTCTTCCGTTCCGTCTTGGGGGAATATTCCTTTGCCGGATCTTCGGCGATGGCATCCCACTCGAAATCACAGTCATTCCCGCCGAATTCGATCAGCACGATGTCCGGTTTCCGCTGGAGCACATCGCTCTGCAGGCGCTGCAGTCCTTCCACCAGCGTACTGCCGAATTTTGCCGCATTGAAGACCGCACCGGAGAGACGTTCCTTCACCAGATTGGTGAAACTCTCCAGCAGCAGGGAATGGCGTTTCTTCTCCTCGTCGTAGATCACGCCGCGGGAGATGGAGTCACCGAACACCACGATGGTGCAGTGCTCCTTGAGTTTCTCGATCAATGACTGCGTATCCATAGTCCTACTTCCTCCCTTTCCAGAGATATGACAAGCGTTCTTTGATCTGTTTCTCCCTGCCGTTCTCCGTGGGACGGTAGTACCGCTTCTCTTTGAGCTGGTCCGGCAGGTGCTGCTGTTCTATGAAATTATTCGCGAAGTCGTGGGCGTACTGATATCCTTTCCCGTAATCGAGCCCCTTCATCAGTTTGGTCGGGGCGTTGCGCAGATGGAGCGGCACCGGAAGATTCGGCAGCCGGCGGACATCGTCCATCGCTTCACTGATGGCGGTGTAGGAGGCGTTGCTCTTCGGTGCGCCCGCAAGATATGTTGCGACATTGGCAAGGATGATCCGTCCTTCCGGCATGCCGACATAATCGACCGCCGTGAAAGCATCCACCGCCATCATCAGCGCTGCGGGATCGGCATTGCCGATATCCTCCGATGCGAGGATGATCATGCGCCGTGCGATGAACTTCGGGTCCTCGCCCCCTTCGAGCATCCGGGCGAGCCAGTAGACCGACGCATCAGGGTCGCTGCCGCGCATGCTTTTGATGAATGCGGAAATGATGTCGTAGTGCTGTTCCCCCTTCTTATCATAGAGGGAATACTTCCGCTGGAACGCCTCCTCCAATACTTCCCGGGTGAGCACATGCACACCGGAGGCATCCGGATCGGAGATCTGAAATCCCACTTCGAGTCCGTTCAGCAGTTTGCGTGCATCGCCGCCGGAGAGAAGGAAGAAATACTCCCGGTCCTCGATGCGGACGTTCTGCGCGGTCAGTTCACCGTCCTGCGCCAGCGCCTGGTCCAGGATCGCTTCCAGTTCGGGACGGCCGAGCGGCTCGAGCACGAACACACGCATGCGCGAGAGGAGCGGCGCGATCACTTCGAACGACGGATTCTCGGTGGTGGCGCCGATGAGCGTCAGTGTGCCGGACTCCACACAATGGAGCAACGCATCCTGCTGCGCTTTGTTGAACCGGTGTATCTCGTCGATGAACAGGATCGTCCGTTTGAACGACCGGGCGAACTCCTCCGCGCGGGCGATCACCTCGCGGACATCCTTCACGCCGGACGAGACCGCGTTCAGCGCGAAGAACTCCGATCGCGTTTGATTTGCAATGATGCGCGCGAGCGTCGTCTTGCCGACACCGGGAGGTCCCCAGAGGATGAAGGAGCGGAGCTCGTCCTTCTCCACCATCTGCCGGAGCGGTTTCCCGGGTGCCAGCAGATGCGACTGACCGGCGTACTGGTCCAGCGACGTCGGGCGGACGCGTTCGGCTAACGGTATATTTTTTTCACTTACGGACAAAATATTATTACTCAACGGTGTAATTGCAAAAATACAAGATTAAATTTTGCAATCATGTAATCTTGTAATTTGAAACTATTTTTTCGGTACTACTTTATAAACTTTTTCATTCTCCCGCACCATACCGTACTTCTCGCGCGCTACTTTCTCCACCGCTTTCGGATCACCGTCCAATGCTTTGGACTGGTCCTTCAGCCGTTTTTGTTCCTCTTCGGCCACACGGATCCGTTCCAATGCTTCGGTCTTTTCCATCTCCAGACGGACGCGTGCGATGATACCATTGTTATTGAACAATACGTAGAGCACCAGAAGCAGCGCTGCAAGCGCTATGGCTGTCCCTTTCTTGTTCTCTTTGACGGTTTCGGCGAGGTTCTCGGGACTGACCTGTTTCTTGATTTTTCGATAAAATTTCATATTCTCATTGAAATGTAAGAACAATTGGTGTAAGTTAAAAACAGAGAATCATATAATATAGAGAAATCGACCCCCCTATTGAAAACACTTGCTGAATTCCTCACTGCTTCCGCCTCCAAACATCCCAACCGACGGCTGATCGCCGGTGAATGCCAGACATCGTTCGACAAACGCTGCACCATCTGCTTCTCCTCTTCCATCGACTATCCGACGGAATTGCAGGGAAAGCAGGGAGCGGTCGAAGCATTTTGGGATTCTCTCGACACCGGTATCCGGTGTGCACCGATGGTACAGTCCCCTGAAGGACGGCGGTACCGGACGGTGAGCAAACGGAAGGCATTCATCATCGGCAAGCGATTCTTCCTGGGACTGATCGGTGTGGATGATGAGTCCGCACGGAGTTATCCGATGGATGTGCGGGAATGCGTGATCGAACCGGCATCGCATGCGCACATCTACGCGGTGATCCAGGAACAACTGCAGCGGAAGGAACAATCGACGCTCGTCAAGGAGTTCAACTACGTCATCGTCAAGGGGGATGACCGGGAAGCGGTCGTGATCTTCAATATGAATCACTTCTCCTCCTCCAACCGCCGGGAGGTGAATGCACTTTCCAAGTCCCTCACATTCAAAGCGAAGAATGTCACCGGCGTGTACGTCTTCGTGGACGAAGAGCGTTCCAAATACTATCTCTCCGGTACGCCGCGCAAGGGGGCACAGTCC